>JAISEZ010000226.1 GCA_031263835.1 Tannerella sp. | reverse complement strand
CCCGGGCCGCCGGAACGCGATACGCTTATGTTCAGATTCGACAGCCTGGAGACACTGGAGCCGGTATGGGCCAGCTTCCGGGCGACGCCTGCAAGCGGCGTAAGCGCCTCCCAGCCCATGTTCGTCAACCGCGCCTGGATCACGGCCAGCGACTCGCTCCTGATCCCGACCGGCACCAGCACGTACCACCAGGGCGCCGGCGTCTCGATTGTCACCTTCTCCGCCCCGGCCAGAGGCGGCGACATCTACAACGCCACGCCCCAGGCGCTCGACTACCGGACGTCGCCCAATAGCGGCGTACTCGTCGTCCCCGACGAAGGCTACGCATTTGCCGGCTGGAGCCACGATGCCTACACGTCCCTCCGCGGCGAACGGATCGAAGCCCGCACCGGCATCAAACTCTACGACACGCTGACCGTCTACGGCAACGTCGAACTGCGCGCCGTCTTCGTCGCGGAAGAATACCCCGTCCGCTACTACCTCCACGGAGGCGAAAACCCCGCCGCCAACCCGCCGGCCTACACCGTCGAATCCGCCGCCGTCACCCTCGAAGCCCCCAACAAACCCGGCGACACATTCACCGGCTGGACAGGCTCCAACGGCGACGAGCCGCAACCGTCGATCACCATCCCCCGCGGCTCCACCGGCGAACGGAACTACTACGCCAACTACCTGCACACCGGCCGCGAAGAAGAAGCCATCCGGGAAGAAGAACGTACGGAAACAGACCGCATCTGGGCCTCCGGCTCCGAAGCCTTCATCCGCACATCCCGTCCCGGCAGCATCGCCCGGATCTACACGCCGGACGGCATCCTGCGCGAACAGCGCACGCTCCTCTCCGCCGGCACAGCAAAGATCCGTCTTGCCCCCGGCGTCCACATAATCACCCTCAACAACGGCCCCGGCCAGAAAATCATCATCAAACTTTGAGAGTTGAAAGTTGAAAATTGAAAATTGAAAGTTTTTGAACCCCCTGTTACGGAATGAAATTCGTAGAGACGCGATGCATCGCGTCTCTACCCCGCATCATACAACAGGGGACGAACCTGTTGATTCGTCCCCTGTTTTCACCGTTTCTTATCCCTTATTTGCAAAGGATACCTGTTTCAGGCTCCTACGATTGTAACGGTTTTACCGTCTACGGTTTCTTTTTTCATATAGAGCTTATCCTCCCATTTGACGGTCGAACGGCGGTCGAAGACTACCATCCAGCCTTCGTCGCAGCAATGCAGATCCATGTAACCGGAGGTCTGGTCGAGACCGTCTTCCACATACTGTTTCCCGTAGCGTATTTTCAGTTCTATCGGATATTTTTTGTCATTATAGATCATCAACAGGTTGAGACGTCCATTCCCTGACGCCATGTCACGGATGATCTGACCGCCGCCGTTAACCACGCGCTGCAAGAAGGCCATCATCACAAGCAAAGGGCCTGCTTCCGGATAATCGCACATCTCCAGCCAGATTCCGCTGTTCAGATGCCAGAACTTCTGGAAATCGCGCATCAGGTAATCGACGTCTATATCACCGTCCGGTTTCAGGTAGCGGGGCATTTGATAGGAATATTTCGGGCTTTGCAGTTCATCCTGTACCTGGGATGACAGTTTGCGGATAATCACTTCGGCATAAATCGGATTGGCAGGTTTTATCTGCGAATTTTCTACACGAATCAGTCCCAAATCTCTTGTATATAAAAAATCGTCCGATTCTTTGTTAACAAAACCTTCGCCGATAATCATCGGTTCTATTACGCTGCGCACACGGTCTTCCTTCAACCGTTCGAGCAGGCTGTCGATATGCGTGGGACGGGCAAGAATGATATCCTGGATGGCCCGGTTTACCAATTCTGCCGTCACCGGTTTTGTATAGTCCGATTTCAGGATTTCCATAATCGCTTCGCGGGCAATGGCATTCACTAACCAGGGTTGTCCCTGTGTCTGTTCCCAGACTAATTCTATTGCATCTTCTTTGAAGATTTGTCCGGTTTCGTCGGTATGCTGACGATAAAGTTGTGCAATCTCCTCTTTAGTGAAATTCTGCAGGGAGTATGTTTTCGTAACAATATTGAACGGACTTGTGCTGCCCAGGGTTTCGCTTTCGGGACGTACCCGGGCCTTGTAGTCACGAATATTGCGCATGCCGACTAAAGCTGTTGAATGAACAAAAGGTACGCGACTCCGGTTATTATATCCGTCCCGTAACTGTCTGAGAAAGGCGATCAATGTTCCTTCGCTTAAACAGTCGGCCTCATCAAACAGGATTACCAGCGGCTTGTCCAGTAATTTACAGAACCGTACGAGCGAAGTTTTCAATACTCCGGTGAAATTTGTATAATCTGCATCTTTGGCAAAATCCAGACAGTGTGGAATATCTGTTTCCTCGAATTCGTTCTTAAGATTTCGCACTATCTCCGGTATGCCGCGTTCCGGTTCAACAACGTTGCTAATGCTTTCCAGCGAACAGTACAGGGCATAATATTTTCCTTCGGCGTTCAGCCTGTCCGTCAAATCCTGCAGATACGTTGTTTTTCCGCTCCGGCGCGCTGCATGAATCACAAAATATTTTTCATCGTCTATCAACTCTTCCACGCCCTGCAAACGGGTGGAGGCGTTTATCATGTAATGCTCTGCGCTGTTACATGGACCTGCCGTATTAAATTCTTTCATTGTTATCTGCCATTAAAATTTTCCTCACAAAAATACATATTATTTTTTTTATCCGTAAATTCCGGCAGTTCAATTTATTTTCCCCACATAAATTGATGCACTCCCAAGGGAAGCACCCGCGGAGTTTCAACAGATATCGACGGATCCTTTTCGATAGAGGTAAGCAATGAGGATAAACTTGTATTCTCATACCTGGGAATGCAGAGCCAGACGATCACAGTCGGCAGTCAGACGGAGATCCATGTAGAGCTGAAGGAAAGCATCGGCATGCCGGACGAAGTGACGGTGGTATGATGCGAACAAATGGAAGCCGACCGCCGATGCCTGACAGCGCGTCACCCTTCACCGGTTGGCGCGCTCTTTTTTGCCCGGGTATCCGGAAAGAGCTATCGGCATAAAACACACCCTGTCCCGCCTTTCACGCAGGAGAGGCGATGCGTCGCGTTTCTACATGATTGGTTTTTCTCAGGTGGGAGATCAGGCCGGCGGAACAGATTGCTTTGTAGTTGCTGCCGTCGGAATAGATCAGGTAATATTCTATTTCCGG
>JAISEZ010000207.1 GCA_031263835.1 Tannerella sp. | reverse complement strand
CGGTTTATTCTACTAAGGCATTGTCCGGAAATGTACGGTTTATTTCCGGACAATGCCTGACTACTGATTTGCACGAATAATATTATGGAGGATAATATTAGAATATTATGGTTCATAATATTAGAGTATTATTACCACAGCTATTCCTGCCGGCAACCCTTCTACTAACTACTGACTACTGACTACTTTAAAAGAAATACATGAACAGCGCCACAATGCGGTGGTTGGTGACGGCGTGGGCATTCCAGACCGTGCCGTTCGCCATGTCGAAGGCGCCGTACCAGCCGGTAGCGGCCTGATATTCGACGCCGAGTTTCCAGTGAGGCAGATTGTAGCTGCCCTGTGCGCTGACCATAAGCAACTGGTCCAGATTCATGCCAAGCCCGTAGATTTTATCTTCACTCTCCAGCGGCTTGCCGGTACCGAGGTTTTTCGTATAGCCGCCGAACAGACCTCCCTGCCAGCGATTGCCGTACACGAGGTTCACCCAGCTGGTGGAGTGACGGAAGGGAGTGTACTGCTGTTCCCCCGTTACGGGGTCGATGGCGCTGACGCCGTAACCGCCTACCAGCGCCGCATGATTCATGTTCGAAATCAGCATGGTCTTCCCGGCCAGAAAGAGCAGGCGATTCCTGTATTGCGCGTGCGCTTCGTACGAAAACGTCGTGAGACGCTCGTCCACGCGATACGTATTCCCGCCCGCGGTCGACTGCAGCCGGGGCTTCAGCGAAAGCATCTCCGCACCTGCACCCGCCAGCCAGCCGTCGCGACCATAGTCCACCCCTGCGCAAAGTTCGGGCAGCAGACCGTTTTTCTGGTAATCTTCCGTCTTTCCGGAAGGTCCGGAGGAAAGATAAATCAGCTGATAGAGCGCGGCAGCCTTGAACGTCCACCCCTTGCGGCTGTAGGTGTACTGAAGCATCGGACTGCGGTTGAAGGGCTGGAACGGCGCGCCGGTCGAAAGGTTCAGCACCTGCGGGGCGACCTCGCCGAAGAACGGATGCCACGTCTGACCCAGCAGTACGGAGGAGCCGCTCTCCCAGTCCAGTTTCGTCCATGCCTGCCGTACACGCAGCACGAACGTGATGCCCGTATTGCCGCCGAAATCGGTTTCAATCCGGGCCGACGAACGGGCTTTCCCGATATCCGGGCCTTTGATGTTCATCCCCAGACGCGAGGTGAACGAATAAAAACTGCTGCTTGGCGTAGCGTTCAGGTCATTTCCGCCGGCATCGGGAAGCCGGTCGTTGGGCAGCAGGTAAAACAGCCCGTCCACCGATTCCGTATTCTGGCGGGAATCGGCGTACACTTCGCCGCGTACAAAGCCGTAGAAATCATACCTGAAATGTTCGCGCTGCGCATGTGCCGGAAGCAGTATCCCCCACAGGGACAACAGGGCCATCATGTATCTCTTGTTCCTCATTTTGTCGTTATTCTTGAATTTATGACGGCAAAAGTACAATTTTTTGTGCATATCATTGGAAAAATGAATTATTATTTGTTCCTTTGCCCGTCAAATGTAGAAACAAACAATTCTTTTTCAGGAGAACAGCAAACAGTATTTATAATCTCAAAGAAATTATGTCATGAGTACAAAGAAATTTTTATTGCAGGAAAACGAAATTCCGACGGCATGGTACAACATTGCCGCGAATATGAAGAACAAAGCGCTCCCGCCGTTGCATCCGGGAACGAAGCAGCCGGCCAACCCGGAAGATTTTTATCCGCTCTTTGCCAAAGAACTGGTACACCAGGAGATGAACCAGACGGACGAGTGGATTGAGATACCCGGAGAGGTGCGCGAAATGTACAAAGTCTGGCGACCGACGCCGCTCGTGCGTGCCGGCGGACTGGAGAAGGCGCTCGACACGCCCGCCCACATCTATTTCAAGAACGAAAGCGTCAGTCCGGTAGGTTCGCACAAGCTGAACTCCGCCCTTGCACAGGCTTACTTCTGCAGGCAGGAGGGCGTTACGAACATCACGACCGAAACGGGCGCCGGACAGTGGGGCGCTGCCATGGCGTATGCCGCCAAGGCATTCGGGCTTGAACTGGCCGTTTACATGGTGAAGGTCAGCTACAACCAGAAGCCATACCGCCGTTCCATCATGCAGACCTTCGGGGCGCAGGTAATCGCCTCGCCCAGCATGAGCACCAAAGCCGGACGCAAAATCCTGACCGCCAACCCGACCTATCAGGGCAGTCTGGGCACGGCCATCTCCGAGGCCATCGAACTGGCGCTGCAGACGCCCAACTGCAAATATACGCTGGGCAGCGTGCTGAACCACGTCATCCTGCACCAGACCGTCATCGGCCTCGAGGCCGAGAAACAGATGGAAATGGCGGGCGAATATCCCGACGTGGTCATCGGCTGTTTCGGCGGCGGTTCGAACTTTTCGGGCATCAGCTTCCCCTTCCTCCGCCACAGGCTGGTCGAGGGCCGGGAGATACGCATCGTGGCAGCCGAGCCGGCTTCGTGTCCGAAACTGACGCGCGGCGCCTTCCAGTACGATTTCGGCGACGAGGCGGGCTATACGCCGCTGATACCGATGTTCACGCTCGGACATGCGTTTGCGCCCGCGCACATCCATGCCGGCGGGCTGCGCTATCACGGCGCGGGTTCGATTGTGAGCCAGCTCAGGCGCGACGGCTATGTGGAAGCCGTCGACATCAAGCAGCTGGACACGTTCGACGCCGCCACGCTCTTTGCCCGTACCGAAGGAATCATTCCGGCTCCCGAATCGGCGCACGCCATTGCCGCCGCCATCCGCGAAGCCGAACAGGCCAAACTGGAAGGTAAACCGAAGACCATCCTGTTCAACCTTTCCGGTCACGGACTGATTGACATGGCCGCTTACGACCAGTATTTCGCCCGGGAACTGATTAACGACGAACTGTCCGACGAAGTCCTGACAGACAATCTCAGCCAGCTGGAGAAAATCATCTGAGGCGGCGTTTCCGTTGAGCGGCCGGTACGCAACGACGGCACATACGGGAAAGAAAAAAGAGGGTGTCCGATAACCGGATGCCCTCTTTTAGCAACTGAGCCAGTGTGAGAATGAATTGGGGCTGCCGACCCCGCCATCCGTCATTGCGACGAAGGAAGCAATCCAGCGACAGAAGCTGGTTGTAGAGACGCGATGCATCGCGTCTCTACTGCGTACACACAGGCATTTGCCTCCGTCGGACACCGCCTGAACGGCTTTCAAGCGCCGGTTTTCAACGGGCAGCCATTGCAGATACAGCTAAAAGAAAGAACGGTGAATGAAAAGGAAACAGTACGGATTGAAGAAAAAGGAGCGGAAAACATGAAAGAGATATTTTCCATCTCCGCGACGGTGAAACCCTTTTCACCTGAAGGTGAATCCGGTTTCAGGAGAGGCAGTGTAAAATACCCGGAAGAGACGGTCTCTGCTTCTGTAGAAACGGAGCCGGAGTCAGTGAAGATGCCGTCCGGGTCAGGAGAGAAGGAAAAAATAAATCGATTTATGGATTTCACCGGGAAAGAGATGGAAAATGTCTCTTTGATGATTTTTTCGTCCATACACACGGGAACCGGTAATTATTATATAATAACCGATTAAATTACAGACAGAGGTACAATATGGCAGAAATTTCTATCAACGGGGTCAATCCGGTTTTTGACCTTTGAAACCTG
>JAISEZ010000166.1 GCA_031263835.1 Tannerella sp. | reverse complement strand
ATCATTAACCACTAACCGTTAACCGTTAACCGTTAATCATTCTCTTCTTCCGGTTTTTTTGTATCTTTGCCCCCGATTTAAAAATAAGCAACAGCAATATGCAGAAAAAATTAGTCATCGTAGAGTCCCCGGCCAAAGCCAAAACAATAGAAAAATTTCTTGGGAAAGACTACAAGGTAATGTCGAGTTACGGACACATCCGTGATTTGAAGACAAAGGAATTCAGTGTCGACGTTAGAAATAATTATGAACCCCAGTACGTTATTCCGCTGGACAAGCGGAAACTGGTCTCCGAATTGAAGAAAGCGTCGGCTGCTGCGGAGGAAGTGCTGCTCGCGTCCGATGAAGACCGCGAAGGAGAAGCCATCGCCTGGCACCTCTCGGAGGCGCTGGGACTTCAGTCGGAAAAGACGCAGCGAATCGTCTTCCACGAAATTACAAAGCCTGCCATCATGCACGCCGTGACACATCCCCGCAGCATCAACATCAATCTGGTAAACGCACAGCAGGCGCGGCGGGTGCTGGACCGGATTGTCGGATTTGAAGTTTCGCCGATTCTCTGGCGGAAAGTCAAGCCGGCGCTGTCCGCCGGTCGCGTGCAGTCCGTAGCCGTTCGTCTGCTGGTGGAGCGCGAACGCGAGATACAGCAGTTCGTTTCGGAGGCCTCCTACCGCGTGACGGCTCATTTCCTTCTGTCCGACGGCAAAACGCTGCTGAAAACGGAATTGAACAGGCGACTGAAGAACAGGGAAGAAGCCCGGGAATTCTTACAGTACTGCCTGTCGGCGGAGTTTACGGTGGACGACATCACCACCAAACCGTTCAGGAAATCGCCGGCGCCGCCGTTCACCACCTCCACCCTGCAGCAGGAAGCCGCCCGCAAACTGAGCTTCTCCGTGTCGCAAACCATGATTGTCGCTCAACGGCTGTACGAATCGGGATACATCACCTACATGCGTACCGACTCGGTCAACCTGAGCGATCTGGCGCTGGGGACGTCCAGGGAAACCATTACCAAAACGTATGGCGAAAAATATTACCACTTCCGGAAATATCAGACAAAAAGCAAGGGCGCTCAGGAAGCGCACGAAGCCATCCGCCCGACGGACATGAACGCGCCGGAAATACAGCATGGAAGCCTTCAGGATAAAAGACTGTATGATTTGATTTACAAGCGCACCGTCGCCTGCCAGATGGCAGATGCCGAGCTGGAACGGACCACCATTTCCATCGGTATCGAAGGAAAAAAGGAAAAATTCACCGCCACGGGAGAAGTCATTCAGTTTGACGGATTTCTGCACGTATATATGGAAAGTGTCGACGACGACGCCGAAAAGGAACAGGAGAACGGACTGCTGCCGCCGGTCACGCTCCACGAAACGCCCGGCCTGGACGGGATTACGGCCACCGAACGTTTCACGCAGCGTCCGCCGCGCTACACGGAAGCCAGTCTGGTACGCCGTCTGGAAGAACTGGGCATCGGCCGCCCGTCCACGTACGCCCCGACGATTCAGACCATCCAGAACAGGGAATACGTCGTCCGCGGCGACAAGCCGGGCGAAGAACGCACGTACAACATCCTTGCGCTGAAAGACGGAAAAGTCATGTCCGAGGAAAAGACGGAAATGGTCGGCGTAGACCGCAACAAACTGTTGCCTACCGACATCGGCACCGTTGTCAATGACTTTCTGATGGAATATTTCCCCGATGTGATGGACTATAACTTTACGGCCAGCGTCGAGAAGGAATTTGACGCCATAGCCGAAGGCGAACTGGTCTGGACCCGTGCGATGGACAAGTTCTACAGGTTTTTCCATCCGATAGTGGAAGCCACGGCCGCCATAAAGACCGCTCACAAGGTAGGGGAACGCCAGGTAGGTATCGACCCCGGAAGCGGCGAACCCGTCTTCGTCAAGATAGGACGTTATGGCCCGATTGCCCAGATCGGACAGGCGAACCCGGAAAACAAAAAAGCGCCCAAGCCGCGTTTTGCGTCGCTGATAAAGGGGCAGTCCATCGAAACCATCACGCTGGAAGAAACACTGAAACTGTTTGATCTTCCCCGTTCGATCGGTGCATTTGAGGGTGACGGACTCACTGTCGGCATCGGACGTTTCGGCCCGTTCGTCCGTCATCAGGAGAAATTTATTTCCATCCCCAAAACGCTGGATCCGTATACCATCAGCGAAGAAGAAGCGATTCAGCTGATCGTGGAAAAACGGGCCAAAGAAGCGGAACGCACAATCAAGCTGTTTGCGGAAGACCCTGATCTGAAGATTCTGAAGGGCCGTTTCGGGGCATACATTGCTTATCAGGGAGTGAATTACCGTATTCCGAAGGATGCTGCAGCACCGACCGAGTTGACACTGGAAGCATGTTTGAAAATCATCGAGTTTTCGCCGGAAAAAACCGTCAAAAAACGGAACGCCGTCAAAAGGAAATGAAAAAGTCCCGGGAGAGTGAATCCCGGGACTTTTCTGTTTTTATACCGTGCACGCGAGGCGCACTTCCGGCCTTAATGGATGCTTGCAGGTCACTAATCACTAATCACTAATCACTAATTGTTGTTTTTTCGTTCCGCACCCGCGAACGGTCAGCCGGTTCAAATCCCTGTCATACGAATAGCTGAAGGGCATGTCGCTTTTCACCACGTCCATAATGTCGGTGATGCTTTCGTGCTGCCTGAACTTGCCCGTACAGCGGTAACTCATGACCGACGAATCCTGAATGACGATCTGCGTCCTGTAATAGTGTTCCAGCCGTCGAACCATCTCGGCAAAGGGAATGTCGTTGAAGTGATACAGTCCGTTCGTCCACGAAATATAGTCATCCGTACTGACCTGAAGAGCCTGCATCTGCCCCGTCCGTTCATCCTTCCGGAGCCTGTATCCGGGTTTCATCCGCCAGGTATCTGTCCGGTTCCCGGCTTCGTCGCGGGCGACCACTTCGACGGAACCTTCAATCAGGATTGTCTCAAAGGCGTCGCTGCTGCCGTAGGCGTACACGTCGAAGGCGGTACCCAGCGCCGTCACGTCATGCCCCGCGGTTTGTACCGTGAAGGGACGCCGGGCGTCGGGCGCCACCTCGAACAGTCCTTCGCCGTCCAGCACAACCCGGCGGGCATCCCTGCCGAACAGGGCCGGATAGGTGAACCGGGTTTGCGCGTTCAGCCACACCAGCGAGCCGTCGGCCAGCAGGAGCTTGACCCGCTGGCCGGAGGGGACTTCAACCGTATGATAGACGAGTTCCCGTTCGGGGGGCGTGCGATAGAACAGAACGGCGGACAGGACAGCGCCCAGCGCCAGACACGCAGCCGCACCCGCCGCCCGAACCATCCATACTTTCAGCTGCCGTTGCCGTATCCGCCGTTCGACCTTCCCGAAGGCGGCCTGCGTATTGCGCCTGCGGATACGGTCGTCTGTCCGGAAAGCATGGCTCATGCGGGCAACCTGCAACAGTTCCGCCTC
>JAISEZ010000109.1 GCA_031263835.1 Tannerella sp. | reverse complement strand
AGGCGGGCGATGTTCGTCACCGAGATGCTTTTCGGACATTCCGCTTCACATGCGCGGGTGTTGGTACAGTTGCCGAAGCCCAGTTCGTCCATCCTGGCCACCATCGCCCTGGCACGCCGGGCGGCTTCGACGCGTCCCTGCGGGAGCAGCGCGAGCTGGCTCACCTTGGCCGAGACGAAGAGCATCGCCGAACCGTTCTTGCAGGCCGCCGCACAGGCGCCGCAGCCGATGCATGCCGCCGCGTCCATGGCCAGGTCGGCCCTGTCCTTCGGGACGGGTATCGCGTTGGCGTCGGGCACGCCGCCGGTGTTTACCGACACGAAACCGCCGGCCTGTATGATTTTGTCATACGCCTGGCGGTCGACCGTCAGGTCGCGTATCACCGGGAAACCGGCCGAACGCCACGGCTCGACCGTAATCGTCGCCCCGTCCGCAAACTTGCGCATGTGGAGCTGGCAGGTCGTGATTTCCGTATCCGGCCCGTGCGGACGGCCGTCGATGTAGAGCGAACACATCCCGCAGATGCCTTCGCGACAGTCGTGGTCAAAAAAGACAGGCTCCCTGCCCGCGCCAATCAACTGCTCGTTGAGCACGTCCAGCATCTCGAGGAAGGAACTCCCCTGCGAAATCCCCTTCAACTGGTGCGTCTCGAAGGCGCCCTTTTCCTTCGGGCCTCGCTGACGCCATATTTTCAATGTAATATCTATATTCTTGTCCATTGTCGTTCGTGTTTTTTTAATTCTTGTAATTCCGTTGCTGACGCACGACGAACTCGTAGTCGAGCGTCTCCTTCAGCATCACCGGGTCTTTGTCTTCGCCCCGATATTCCCAGCAGGAAACGTAGGAAAACAGGTCGTCGCGCCGTTTGGCCTCTCCGTCTTCCGTGCGGTGTTCCTCGCGGAAGTGTCCGCCGCACGATTCGGCGCGGTCATACGCATCGTGCGCCATCAGTTCGCCCAGTTCGATGAAATCGGCCAGGCGAAGCGCCTTGTCGAGTTCCACGTTCAGGTCGTCGGCCCGGCCCGGGATGCGGACATTGCTCCAGAATTCCTTCTTCAGCGCCCGTATTTTCCCGATGGCGGTCTTCAGTCCTTCCGCGTTGCGCGCCATGCCGACGTATTCCCACATGATGTGTCCCAGTTCCTTGTGGATGCTGTCGACCGAGCACTGCCCCCCGACGTTCATCAGCCGCACGATGCGGTCGACAATCTGTTTCTCGGCCGCGTCGAACTCGGGCGCGTCGGTACTGAAGCGCGGCACCTGTATCTGGTCGGCCAGATAGTTCTGAATCGTATATGGCAGGACGAAATAGCCGTCGGCCAGTCCCTGCATCAGCGCCGAGGCGCCGAGGCGGTTGGCGCCGTGGTCGGAGAAGTTGGCTTCGCCGATGGCAAACAGTCCGGGAATACTCGTCATCAGTTCGTAATCGACCCACAGGCCGCCCATCGAATAGTGCAGCGCGGGGAAAATCATCATCGGCGTCTCGTAGGGATTGTCGTCGACGATTTTCTCATACATCTGGAAGAGGTTGCCGTATCGCTGCTCGACGACCTTGCGGCCCAGCCGGCTGATGGCGTCGGCGAAGTCGAGATAGACGGCCTGTCCCGAACCTACGCCGTATCCTGCGTCGCAGCGTTCCTGGGCGGCGCGCGACGCCACGTCGCGGGGGACAAGGTTGCCGAAGGCCGGGTAGCGGCGTTCGAGGTAATAGTCGCGGTCTTCCTCGGCGATTTGCGTCGGTTTGAGCTTGCCGGCGCGGATGGCTTCGGCGTCTTCCTTCTTCGCGGGCACCCAGATGCGACCGTCGTTGCGCAGCGATTCGGACATGAGCGTGAGCTTCGACTGGAACTCGCCGTGCACGGGGATGCAGGTCGGGTGTATCTGCACGTAGCACGGGTTGGCGAAGCAGGCGCCCTTCCGGTAGCACTGCCATGCGGCCGAGCCGTTCGAGGCCATGGCGTTGGTGGAAAGGAAGAACGTGTTGACGTATCCGCCGGTGGCCACGACGACGGCATGGGCGGCGTAGCGTTCGATGCCGCCGGTCACCAGGTTGCGGGTGATGATGCCGCGCGCGCGCCCGTCGATGAGCACGACGTCCAGCATCTCGTGGCGGTTATACATCTTCACCTTGCCCAGTCCGATTTGCCGGCTGAGGGCGGAGTAGGCGCCGAGCAGGAGTTGCTGCCCCGTCTGTCCGCGGGCGTAGAACGTGCGCGAGACCTGCGCGCCGCCGAACGAGCGGTTGTCGAGCAGTCCGCCGTATTCGCGGGCGAACGGTACGCCCTGCGCCACGCACTGGTCGATGATGGCGTTCGACACTTCGGCCAGGCGGTAAACGTTGGCTTCGCGAGCACGGTAGTCGCCGCCCTTGATGGTGTCGTAGAACAGGCGGTAGACCGAGTCGCCGTCGTTCTGATAATTTTTGGCTGCATTGATGCCACCCTGCGCGGCGATGGAGTGCGCGCGGCGCGGCGAATCCTGTATGCAGAAATTGAGGACGTTGAAGCCGAGTTCGGCCAGCGATGCGGCAGCCGAAGCCCCGGCCAGTCCCGTGCCGACGACGATGATGTCCAGACGGCGTTTGTTGGCGGGGTTCACCAGTTTCTGGTGGTCCTTGTAATTTTTCCACTTCCCGGCCAGCGGGCCTTGCGGTATTTTTGAATCTATCATACTGATTTCGATTAAAAGATGATTATTGACAGGCTGCGCCGCAGCAGAGACTTTTAGCATAGAAGAAGAGCGTCACGAAGGCGAATCCGAGGAAAATCAGCGTCGCGACGATGTTGGCGACCCATTTCCAGCGATTGAGCCAGATGGCGTTGCTCCATCCGAGGGTCTGGATGGCGCTCCAGAGGCCGTGCGTCAGGTGAAACCACAGGGCGGCATACCATACCAGATAGGCAATCACGACCCAGAGCTGGCTGAAATAATACTGTACGAAAGCCGCGCCGTCCTGGGGCGAGAGGAGTATCTCCGCGCCCAGTGGCGAAACTTCATGATGCCCCGCCAGTTCGGCGAACATCATCCTGTACCAGAACTGGCTGAAGTGCAGCAGCAGGAAGCCGATGACGATAAGGCCCAGCACGAACATGTTCTGCGAAGCCCAGCTCACCCCCGCAGGACGCCTGTCGACCGCATAACGGTCTTTGCCGCGCGCCTTGCGATTCTGCAACGTCAGCATAATTGCATACACGAAATGAATCGCGACGATGGCGCCCAGGCCGACCGTCGCCACGACGGCATACCAGTTCGCACCCAGCAGCGCACAAATCATGTTGTACGCTTCGGGCGAAAAGACAGCCGTCACATTCATGCACAAGTGAAACAGGAGGAATAAAACCAGCACACCGCCGGAAATACTCATTACCAGTTTTCTACCGATTGAAGAATGAAGTAACCACATATTACAAATAAAGTTTTAGTTATAAAATAGTCAATTGCTTTTTTAATGCAGCAAAGATAGCGTATTTGCGTGTATTTCGGGCACAGGGATAGATTTTTTTTAGAGAGTCGCTATGGAACAGCGACTTCGAAAAAGAGTCGCCGGAAACAGGGCGAAGAAAACGGAAGGAATCCACCGCCTGTTCCGGCAGGCGGGGAATGGCCGTGATTTCACTGCTCTTTTCTCCACCTTTCCGTCCGGCAACCCGGCCACAGGTTGTGGCCGGGTAACAAATCCCTTCTCCAGCCCGGGCGGAGAAAACGCGGTTGAAGGTGTCGCGTGAAGGATTTTTGTTACTGCATTGTTTGTCAGAAAGGTTCGGACACAACTTCAAAGGGAAGGTCAACCGACACTTCCTTGTGAAGTTTTATCTGCGCATCGTATTTTCCGACTTCCTTCACCGGCTCCTTGATGATGATCAGTTTGCGATCAATTTCATGACCCAGCTTGGTCAATTCGTCGGCAATCTGAATGTTGGTCACCGATCCGAAAATCGTGCCGGTCGAACTGGTTTTTGTTTTAATCACCAAAGACACTTTTTCCAGTTTGGCAGCCAAAGCGACGGCGTCTTCTTTGATTTTCGCCAGTTTGTGCGCACGCTGCCTCATGTTTTCCGCCAGCACTTTCCTGGCCGATTCCGATGCGATTACGGCTTTACCCTGCGGGATTAGAAAGTTGCGTCCGTAACCGTCCTTGACGGTTACGACATCGTCCTTGAAACCTAAACTCGCTATGTTTTCTTTCAAAATAACTTGCATATTCTGTCTCCTCTCTTATTTTAATTATTTCATCAAATCGGTTACGTAGGGAAGCAGCGCCAGGTGACGCGCTCTTTTTACAGCCTGAGCCACGCGGCGCTGGAATTTCAACGACGTCCCGGTAAGGCGACGCGGGAGGAGTTTGCCCTGTTCGTTCAGGAATTTCTTCAAAAATTCCGGATCCTTGTAATCAATGTATTTGATTCCACTCTTCTTGAAACGACAGTACTTCTTTCTCTTTATGTCCATCGACATAGGTGTCAAGTACCTGATTTCCGACTGATTGTTGTTCACTGTTGCCATCGTTTAGTCCTCCTTTTTTGATTCTTTTGCTGCTTTCAAATTTCTTCTCTTCTCCGCATACTCCAGCGCATATTTGTCCTGACGGAAGGTCAAAAAGCGGATCACACGTTCGTCCCGACGGAACTGGGTTTCCAGTACGGCAATCGTCTTCGGATTTGCCTTAAATTCAATCAACTGATAAAACCCTGTCGTCTTCTTCTCAATAGGATAGGCCAGCTTGCGCAAGCCCCAGTTTTCTTCATTCACAATCTCCGCACTCTCAGCCACGAGAATACCTCTAATTTTTTCTACCGCTTCCTTCATCTGGGCGTCAGACAAAACGGGAGTCAAAATGAAAACGGTTTCGTAATTGTTCATATATTCTATATAGTTTTTAAATTTGCGGGGCAAAGGTAGTAATTTCCTTTAGAACAGCAATACGTTTCAAGGCTAAAAATTCAACGCAGATTCAACTGTTCAAAGATTCAAGGGCTTCCGGACACGACCGGGCATTGTCCAATGTCGTCAACTTTAAGGAGTGACGCTACAGACGTCCAGGATGGATAACCGAGTCCGTGAACAGAAAAAATCCGCCAAATATTTTGTTCTTTCGAAGAAACGTTCTATCTTTGCCGCCGCAAAAGCGAAACGGTGTTGCGGAACGCTGCATCGCCAACGCGGAGTAACAAATGATGGCCTGTTCGTCTATCGGCTAGGACGCAAGATTTTCATTCTTGAAAGAGGGGTTCGATTCCCCTACGGGCTACGATAATAATAAAAAAGGTAACTTATACAAGGATGGCAAATCATAAATCATCACATAAGAGAATACGTCAGACAAAGACAAGATGTCTGCGGAACAGGTATGGTGCAAAAACCATGCGGAACGCTGTAAAGGTACTGCGTAACACATCCGACAAAAAGGAAGCGGAAACGCTCTATCCGAAAGTCTGTTCAATGCTTGACAAGCTTGCCAAAAAGAACGTAATTCACAAGAATAAGGCGGGAAATCTCAAGTCGAAACTGGCGAAGCATGTCCATGCGTTAGCCTGAATCGACAGGTACTCGTGGATTTCTCTGAAAAATAAGAAAAAAGCTGGTCTGAACAAGTCCGGCTTTTCTGCCTGATGGCCTGTTCGTCTATCGGTTAGGACGTGAGATTCTCATTCTCAAAAGAGGGGTTCGATTCCCCTACGGGCTACCTTTCCTTCAAAGAGTCAAAGGCTTCTGACGGGGATAACTGTTGGGGCAGTACACATGATTATCCCGCACAAAATATAAAAACACTTTTCCCGGCATGCTAATTTGAAATGCACTCACAAAGCCTTTTTATTTTCGTATCGGTAAATAATTATTTACCTTATCATGGGGCAAAAGAAGTTCCGACAGGAACGTGCAGCAAGATTTTAAAAATAATCAGGGAAGATAAATAAGCTTCCGCTAAAAAACAACAGGAAATTATGAAACAGATTCATGTAACACTGGAAATGGGGAAAGAAGGTTTTGGCGTATCATTTGAAGAATTCCCCTGCGTATTCGGCTTCGGGGAAACGGTAGAAGCCGCGAGAGCCGACGCCAAATCAGCGCTGGATGGTTATGCGGTTGCTCTGGGTAAATGTAACCGGCCGGTTCCGGAAATTCTGCAGGGCGAATACGAACTGGTATATCAGTTCGATATGGAGGCGCTGCTGAAACATATCGAGGGAACCGTTACGAAAACAGCGCTGGCTAAAGCGGCGGGAATTAACCCGACGCAACTGACCCATTACAGTACGGGACTGAAAAAGCCGCGCAAAGAACAGCGCGACAAAATTATCTCCGCATTACACCGTATCGGAAAAGATCTGCTATCCGTTAATTAATGATGTTACATTGCCGTCGCCGGATTGCTTCCTGCTTCGCAGTCACAGTGGCGGACGGCTGACCCGTGCACATGCGGGCGGGTTGCATTTTCAACTTTCAACCTTCCACTTTTCCACTTTATTTTTTGTACTTTTGCGCCGTATTTTCAAAGAAAGCATAAGAATGAACATATTGGAGTTGAGCGA
>JAISEZ010000071.1 GCA_031263835.1 Tannerella sp. | reverse complement strand
ATAAATACACAGATATTGGAATGATAAAAATTGGAATTAGCCGCAAAAGCGGTGTTCTCGCTGCAAAGTTATAATAATATCTTTACATCGGCCGACAAAACAGGATTCATTTCAAAATGTCGCATCACGCCGCAGGCTACGCCTGCGGCGTGACACGGTGCGACAATTCGAATTGTACCCAACGGTGATTGATTATTTGCCGATTCTGAAAAACGAACTTTTCTCCATTCTGCATTCCCTGCGCGGCGTCTGCACCAGTTTGACGGTCTTGCCGGGCACGTCGCCTTCGACCGTGTTTCCCTTTATGGAGATATTCCGGCAGCACTCGAATGTCAGGCCGTCTTTTCGTGCATGAAACGGTTCAAAGTCATAGCTGCGGACAAGGCGGTTGTTCGAAAACTCAATGCCGTCCACCGACAGGGCGTACAGGACGGGATAGTCGAACAGATGAAATTCGTTGTCCGTGATGACGATGTTTTTGTTGTAGGGCGGCAGTTTCGCATCCCGCCGGGACATTTGCGGATAAATGCTGATGACCGCTTCCGTATACTGATACATGGACGTCATGCAGGGCGATTTGAAAATGTTCTTTGTAATCAGCACGTCGTTGACCGGAGCGGAAAGATACCAGTGATTGAGGTCGCACTCCATGAGGATTGCCGAGCCGCTTGATTCGAAGATATTGTCTGCAATCACCACCCTGCCGGGCGAAGTGACAAGAAGGCCTCTTGCACGACAGCTTTTGAAACGGGAATTTGTAACGGTCACGCTGTTGCACCGCCAGTCGAGATTTTCGAGCGCATTCCCGGCGACGGCCTGTTTGGGAACCGCTTCACGGAAGGTGAGTTCAAAATATTCCGGGTCTGTCCTCCGGAATGATTTCACCGCGCCGGTGGCTGTCGACTGCATAGTTTCGCCGTCGATGAAGCTGACGGTTTCGCCCGGACGCGCCCAGTGCAGACCGTGCATTTCGCCCAGCGCAATCTGGCAGCGCAGGGTGTAATCGTCCTTTTTCTCCACGATGCGCACGTAAACGCCATAGACGTTGATCGGGTCATCCATCAGGGCGTGAAACTCGCAGCTGTCCACCCTCACGTCGCCGCGGCAGTTCGACACCTGGATGCCGTCGTCGTGTCCGGAAAGGATACGACCCTTCTTTTCATTCGGAACACACCGGAGATTCCGGCATGTCAGGTTTTCGGAATACTGTGCAAGAACGCCCAGACCCGGATAATGATACAGATTGACGTTTTCGACCCGGACATCTTTACTGTCGATGATGAATATGCCGGAATGGTCGCGGACGCTGTGACGCAGCACCAGCAGGTTGCCGACGGCGGGCGTCCGCCTGTAAGCGGCATGGAGGCGCACCGTCCCTTTCGACAGTTCTTCGGCGCGGTAGCCTTCGTTTTCAAGATACCTTTCGGTGCCGCGCGGGACGACGATACGCCTTTCCCGTTCAAATTCCATGAGGGCGCCGAATCCCTGCCACTCGCTTTTCCATCCCTCGCCTGTAAAGACCAGCCGGCCGTTTTCGATGACGTACGGCGATTCATAAGCGTTGATTTGCAAATCGACGTACCTGTCGGTTGCCCGGAGCACGGTCGCCTGCGCCGTCAGGGGAATGTCCCAGTCCACGGACACGTTCCGGACGGTAATATCCCGGCATTTGTCCACGGTAAAAGGCTGCATCCGGTCGTGAAACACGAAATCCGAACCGTCGCCGTCGATAGCGAATCCCTCCATTTCTTCCATCAGGATGGCAAGACGCTTGGGATTGATGTCCTGCGTGGCCGCCTCAAAGTATTCGCGTTCGATACAGTGATGCGGCCAGAAATCGTACCGCCCCCGCGGAAATGTCAGTACGGATGCGCCTTTTTCCCTGCAGTGTTCTATTGCTTTCCGTACATAGGGAACCGCGTTTTCGCGGGTGTCGGGTTTCAACCCGAAATCGGCGACGGAAACCGTCGTCTGCGCCTGCACGGTAGCGGCAAGCGCGAAAATAAAAATAGATACTTGAACTGACTTTTTCATGTCATACAAAATAAAATAATTGATACTAATGCGAATCAGTAGTAGTTAGTAGTCAGTAGTTAGTAGAATGGATACATTCGTTCATATACAAAATCAAATGGCCCCGGCAGATGCAGCGCCTGTTGCCGTCTCCCGATATGGAGATGTGCGGCTTTTCCGCCGGCTGCCCTGCGGGCGAAAGCATTTCGCCCCTACTAACTGCTGGCTACTAACTACTAACTGCTGATTCGCATTAATAACTATATTACAAGCAAAATGACTGATTTAATACAGACGATCGTTGCAAGGGCAAAGGCAGACAAACAGCGTATTGTGTTGCCCGAAGGAACGGAAGAAAGAACGTTGAAAGCGGCAGACCGCCTGCTTGCCGACGAAGTAGCCCGCCTTATATTAATCGGCGATCCGGACGAAATCCGTTCGCTGGCGGCCGGTTTCGGCCTGGAGCATATAGGGAAGGCAACCCTTATTGACCCGAAACGGCATGACCGAAAACAGGTCTATGCCGACCTGCTGCTTCAATTGCGCCGGTCGAAAGGCATGACGCCGGAAAAAGCCGCCGTGCTGGTAGAAGACCCTCTGTATCTGGCGTGCCTGATGATCAAGGCCGGCGATGCGGATGGCGAAATTGCCGGAGCGCAGAATACTACGGGCAACGTCCTGCGTCCCGCGCTGCAAATCATCAAGACCGTACCCGGCATTTCCTGCGTATCGGGCGCTTTCCTGATGTTCCTGAAAGACGGTACGTATGGCGACGGCGGCATACTGGTGTTTGCCGATTGCGCCGTGCTGCCGAATCCGACGGCTTCCGAACTGGCGCAGATTGCCGTCATAACGGCTCATACGGCGAAAGTGCTGGTCGGCGTGGAACCGCGCGTCGCCATGCTGAGTTTCTCCACCAAAGGCAGCGCCTCGCACGAGATGGTGGACAGGGTGGTGGAAGCAACGCGGCTGGCAAGGGAGATGCAGCCGGAATTGACCATTGACGGCGAGCTGCAGGCCGACGCCGCGCTGGTGGAAAGCGTGGCGCGGAAAAAAGCCCCCGGAAGCGCAGTGGCCGGAAAGGCGAACGTGCTGGTTTTTCCCTCGCTCGAAGTGGGGAACATCAGCTACAAGCTGGTACAGCGGCTGGCCGGCGCCGAAGCTGTCGGGCCGATTCTGCAGGGGATGGCGGCGCCGGTGAACGACCTGTCGCGCGGCTGTTCGACGGATGATATATATAAAATGGTAGCGATAGCCTGTAATCAGGCCATCGGTTTGAAAAATAATTAATATTCGATTTATGATGACATTGGTTTTAAACTGCGGAAGCAGTTCGGTCAAATACAAGCTCTTTGACATGACGTCGGGAGAAGTGATGGCACAGGGCGGAATCGAACGGATCGGCTTACCGGGAACATTACTGAAACTGACCACTCCGGATGGGAAAAAAGTGACCGTCGAAAAGGAGATTTCCGGTCACGAAGAAGGAATTGCTTTTATTTTGAGTGTATTGACGGACGAAACGCACGGCTGTATCAAGGACTACGGCGAGATTGGCGCCGTCGGGCATCGCGTCGTGCACGGGGGCGAAAAGTTTTCGAACAGCGTGCTGATTGACGACGAAGTGATAGCGAAGGTGCTCGAATGTTCGGAACTGGCGCCGCTGCATAACCCCGCCAACCTGGAAGGCATCTACGCCATCCGGAAAATCCTGCCGGGCACGCCGCAGGTAGCCGTTTTCGACACGGCGTTTCACCAGTCGATGCCCGATTACGCATACATGTACGGACTGCCCTACGAGATATACGAGAAATACGGCGTACGCCGATACGGTTTCCACGGCACCAGTCACCGTTACGTGTCCTATCGCGCCTGCAAAATTCTGGACGTTCACTACGAGGAACAGCGCATCGTCACCGCGCATATCGGCAACGGCGGTTCGATTACGGCCATCCGGAACGGGAAATCCGTCGATACGTCGATGGGACTGACGCCGGTCGAAGGGCTGCTGATGGGTACGCGCTGCGGCGATGTGGATGCGGGCGTAGTGCCCTTCATCATGAAAAAGGAGGGACTGGACACGGCCAGCCTGTCCGACCTGATAAACAAGCGCAGCGGCGTGTGGGGCGTTTCGGGCGTTTCGTCGGACATGCGCGAACTGGAAGCCGCCTGTGCGGAAAACAATCCCCGCGCCCTGCTCGCCATGAAGATGTACATCTATCGCATCAAGAAATATGTCGGCGCGTATGCAGCGGTACTGGGAGGGATAGACATACTGGTCTTTACCGGCGGCGTGGGCGAAAACCAGTGTTCGTTACGCACCGAAGTCTGCCGGAATATGGAATATATGGGCATCAAGCTGGATGAACATATAAACAGCGGCGTGCACGGTCAGGAAATGGTCATCAG
>JAISEZ010000056.1 GCA_031263835.1 Tannerella sp. | reverse complement strand
AAATCAAGCGGTTCTCCCACTTCCCTGTCCAGCGAAGTGACGCCCTTGCCGACAAGTCCGCAGGGATTAATCAGGGAATAGGCCGACAGGTCTGTCAGGATATTCAGCGCAAAACCGTGCATCGTCACGTAGCGGCTGCTTTTCACGCCGATGGCGCAGATTTTCCGCGCCTCGCCGGTATGGGCGTCCAGCCAGACGCCGCTGGCGCCCTTCAGACGTTCTCCCTTCAAACCGTACATCGAAAGAAAACGGATCACAATCTCTTCCAGTGTTTCAATATATTGCCGCAAACCGAGACGGAACATTTCCAGATCGAACACCGGATAACCGGTGATCTGTCCCGGCCCGTGATACGTGATGTCGCCTCCCCGGCCGGTCGAATAAAAGGAAATTCCTCTCTCCTTCAGTTCCGTTTCCGGAATCAGCAGATTCGACTTCCGGCCGTTTTTCCCCAGCGTGAAAACAGGCTCGTGTTCACAGAAAAACAGCACGTTTTTACCCTGTACGCCCTGCTCTTTGGCTTTCAACAGCGCCTCAAAGGCCGACGTCTGAACGGCTAACGCATCCGTATATGCAATCCGTCCCAAATCCTGATAGTCATACGCTTCTTTCATATCAATCAATTATGTGAATCAGTAGTTAGTAGTTAGTAGTCAGTAGTTAGTAGAATGGCAGCGGGCAGGTTCGCCGTGCGGCAATCGGGTTTTGTGTATGAAACCGTGACTTTATTCTATCATCTACTAACTACTAACTACTGACTACTAACTACTGATTCTCATTAATAGGAACTATAAGAGCTTCCCGGGTAACGGTATCCCATGTTGACGGGTTTTATCTTTTTCATCAGCGAAAGGATATGGCGTTGCCGCCCCTGCATGTAGGCCGATACCCGTTTCGGGTTCATTTTTCGTGGCGCGGGGAGGGAAATCGCCAGCAGAGCGCTTTCCTCCGGCGTAAGTTCGTATGCCCGTTTTTCGAAATACGCCAGGGAAGCCGCTTCCACGCCGTAGATGCCTGTCCCCATCTCAATGGAATTGAGATACACTTCCATGATACGCTCCTTGCCCCAAATCCATTCGATTAGCAGGGTGAAACAGGCTTCCAGTCCCTTCCGCAAATAGCTTCTTCCCGGCCACAGGAATACGTTTTTGGCGGTCTGCTGCGAAATCGTACTGGCGCCGCGCAGACGGCGGCCATTTTTCGCTTCCTCAATTGCCCGGTCGATTTGCTTGCGGTCGAAACCGTGATGTTCCATAAAAAGATTGTCTTCCGACGCCACTACGGCCTGCACCGTCGACTGGGATATTTGCCCTATGGGCGTCCAGTGATGACTGATTCCGCCGGCTCCGTCTTTCTCGCACAGGCGAATAAACATGAGCGGGGTGTAATAAACGGGTACATATTTATATATCACTACCGCGAGGATGGCGGATGCAACCAGCAAAAGGAGCAGATTCCGGCACAGGATGAAAATACGTTTGACGGTTTTCATACGAAGAAACCCTTTTCATGACGGTACGGCTATCTTAGACGGTTCAGCGAGCGGACAAGCACTTCGTCCGCTCCGATATTGCGGATAGCCAGATAATTCAGAATCAAACTGACTAACGGCAGTGAGAGGGCAAAACGTACGCTGAAATGAAAATCGGACTGTGCGGACAGGTTCCAGAGGAAAAAAGCGAATATCGCATAAAACCCGACCAGCAGCACGGCGTTGAAGATGCAGAGGCGAATCTGGCGCATCCGTTTCCTGTACAGGAAAACGGATGCCAGCGCAAGCAGTACGGTCACCGCGGACAGGGCGCACAATGCCCATGCCGGATGGGTCAGTTCCGGGGGAACGGTCGCCGTGTGCATGCCCAGCACGTCGTACGTATAGGAAACTCCCCCTGCCTGCACGGTGGCCAGCGGCAGGAAAAGCACGGCGGTCATGGCCGCGACCACCAGCAACAAATAGACGGTTTGTATGCGCTGTATCATAATTGTACTTGTCTGTTAAAGTGAGAAAGGCCGGCCTGCGAAAAGTCCCGCCTTTCCGTGGTTAGTAAGGCATGAACGGCTTAAAGGTTGCTTTTTTCCTTTAAGGGATTCCGGTAATAAATCTTGCCGTTTTCATATTCCTGCGCCGCAATGAGCGTGGGTTTCGGCAATTTCTCATAATAACGGGAAATTTCAATCTGTTCCCTGTTTTCAAACACTTCCTCCAGATTGTCATTATAGAACGCAAATTCCTGCAGTTTCTTCTCCAGGTCATGCTTTATTTCCGAAGAAATCTGGTTGGCGCGTTTGGCAATAACCATCAGGGTTTCATAAACATTTCCCGTATCGCGGCACAGCTTCAGCATGTCGCGCGTGACCGTGGTGGTCGGTGCTTTCGATCTACGATAATCCATACTTTATATCTTAATAATTTCTACTTATTCGCTTGTTGGCATAGTCAAAATATTTCTTGATTTGCCGGGTATGTTTTCCTTCCGGAAATTCATTGACATAATTGTAGTACTCATCTACCACATCGCGGTAACGGCCTTGCAGACGGTCTTCCACACTCACCAGCGCCAGTTCGTATTTCGCTTTTATTTTCAGCAGAATAAATTCCTCGCGGTATTTGGAGTACGGATAATCCTTCAGCGCATTGTCGGCGGTGATTACGCAGGCGCGGTAATTGTTACCCATGTAAGTTCCCAGATTATAGTACAGCTGCGTACTTATCAGTTCCTTATATGCCAGCTTTTCCTGCAGTTCAAACAGGATTTCCTGCGCCTGCTTCGCCCGTTCGCTCTGGGGATAGTATTCCATGTAAAGCTCCAGCTGCGCGATGGCCTTGTAGGTCTGTCCCTGGTCCAGGCGCGGGTCGGCCGAATCAAGATACAGCCCGTAGCCGGAATAGAAACGCGCCAGTTCCGTGTACTCGCCCTTCGGGTAGGAGTTGTAATAAGTCTCGAAATAATTCGCTGCCGTCTGGTAATCCTTCTGCCCGTAATAACTCTGTGCCAGCAGGTACAGCGATTCCTCCGCATAGGACGTGCCTCTGAAGAGCGTGACTACTTCTTCCAGAAGCGTTGCCGACTTGGTGTATTTCTTCTGGTTGAAATATTTCTTGGCATACGAATACTTCAATTCATAGTCTGTACTTTTCAAGATTCTGTTGTATTCGCCGCATGAGGCACACAACAAAATCGCTATTCCTAAAAATACAACCTTTTTCATTTACCTGATTTTAGGCGGCAAAGGTAATGCTTCCCGCTCAAACTGCCACCATGTATAACGTTAATAATTCGAATCGGCAGTTAGTAGATAGTAGTTAGCAGTCAGTAGAGTTTCATACACAAAGCCCGATTGCCGTACGGCGAACCTGCGCTACCATTCTACTAACTACTATCTACTATTTTACCGATTCGCATCAATAATCATAACTTATACAATTCATTGGCTGCAATCAGTTCCAGTTTGTTATCCATTAATACCTGTGCGCATTTTTCCAGATCGTCCGGACGGATAATCACGTGTGCGGAATCGCCTTCCGAGAAAGCGTACATGTATTCAATGAATATGCCGGCTTCGGTGATGATGTTCATCGCTCTGCCGAGCGCTCCGGGCAGGTTCGGACAGTGCAGGCAGAAGACGTCGGCTTCGATGACGGCATACTTGTGGTCGCGAAGCACTGAAAGCGCCTTGTCCGTGTCCGATACAATCAGGCGCAGAATCCCGAAATCCGAGTTTTCGGAAACGGTAAACGCCGTCATGTTGATGTTTTCCTTACCCAGTAACTTGGCCACTTCCGTGAAGCGGCCTCTCTTGTTCTCCAAAAAAATGGACAGTTGTTTTACTAACATAGCATACTTATATTTGATCAATTAGACTAATTTCCGGTTGTCAATCACATGTTTGGCTTTGCCCTGGCTGCGTTCCAGCGTGCGGGGTTCCACGATTCTGATGTCGGGCTGGATACCCAGTACGCTCTGCATGCGGGCGGCCACCTTATTTTTTATGGCAAGCATCCGGTTCATTTCGTCGGAATAATATTCCGGACGGAGTTCCACTTGCACCTGAAATGTATCAATGTTGTTCACGCGATCCACGATAATCAGATAATGCGGTTCGAATTCGGGCAATTCCAGAATGACGGATTCGATTTGGGACGGGAATACGTTCACGCCGCGGATAATCAGCATGTCGTCGCTGCGTCCGAGGATACGGTCCATGCGAACGGCCGTCCGGCCGCACCGGCATTTTTCGTAGTTCAGGGCCGTCAGGTCGCGCGTGCGATAGCGAAGCATGGGCATGCCGTCTTTCGTCAGCGTGGTGAAAACCAGCTCGCCGGGTGCGCCGGGCGTTACCGGTTCCAGTGTTTTCGGGTCTACGATTTCCGGGTAGAAATGATCTTCCCACAGGTGCGTGCCGTCCTGACACTCGCACTCGCCACCCACGCCCGGGCCGCTGATTTCCGTCAGGCCGTAGATGTCATACGCCTTGATACGCAACTTCTCTTCCAGTTCCTTCCGCATGTTTTCAGTCCACGGTTCGGCGCCGAACGCGCCGACGCGCAGCTTGAAGTCTTCAATCGGCAAGCCCGATTCGCGAATGGCTTCGGCGAGGCGCAGGGCATACGACGGCGTACAGGCCAGTCCGTTTGCGCCGAAGTCGTGCATCAGCTGAATCTGTTTCTGCGTATTTCCGCTGCTCATCGGGATTACGGTTCCGCCAATCAGCTCCACGCCTCCGTGGGCGCCCAGACCGCCGGTAAACAGGCCGTAACCGTAGGATACCTGAATAATATCGTTCCGCGTCACCCCGTAGGCCGTCAGGCAGCGGGCTACTCCTTCGTACCACACGCTCAAGTCCCTGCGCGTATATCCTACCACAATCGGTTTGCCCGTCGTCCCCGACGAAGCGTGCAGGCGTACAATCTCCGACATCGGCACGGCCATCAGTCCGAAAGGATAGTTGTCGCGCAAATCCTGCTTGGTGGTAAACGGCAGTTTCACGATATCGTCAATCGACTGAATATCGTCGGGTGTGATGCCCATTTCCTGCATTTTCCGCCGGTAAAAGGGCGTGTTGTGGTAAACATGTTCCACCAGTTTTTTCAACCGGATAGACTGCAATTTCTGCAGTTCTACCCGGGACATACATTCCATTGTGTCATTCCAAATCATACCTCATGTTATTTATTGATTTCAATTTGGCGACAAATGTACACTATTTTGTTCGAAATACAATCATAATATAAATTCAAAGATTCAATCATTCAAAGATTCAATGGGTCGCATCCCTTGAATCTTTGAATCATTGAATCTTCAAAGAGAAAGGCGGAAAACCTCTTCACAGGAAATTCCGCCTTTCAACGCTAATAATCAATCAATCAACTTTATTATCTCACCAGACTTGTAAATGCCGAGTCCGTTGCATATTTTGCAAATTCAAGATCAAGCCCTGCTTCCTTGGCCAGCGCCGGTTTCTTGGCGATGGCGGCTTTCAGGTTGTTGATGACGCCGTTCGTATCGTTCGTACGGGCGGCAACGACGGCTTTCAGATAATCGGTGACGGCATCCGGAGCGGCAACGGCGTTCAGTGTCTGGGACGCTTTGCTGTAATCCCTGGTCAGGATTTGCGCCAGCGCCGCATTGTTGCTCTTGGTTGCGCCAAACGAACTGACGGCCTTGGCATATTCGCCCTGTTCCAGATAGAGTACGCCCAGGGCTTCGCCCAGTTCGGGAACGTTCGATGCGCCGCCAATCAGCTGCTGTGCTTTGGAGATATCGTCTTTTGTCAAGGCAATCAGGCCCAGATTGACGTTCGATTCACTGTTGCTCTTCACGCCGTTGGCCTTGTTGAACAGTTCTTCCGCTTTGGCCAGGTCGCCGGCGGCAAAACGCTGCGTGCCGAGGTTGTTCCATGTACGGTAGTCGTTCGGGAACAACTGGGTTGACTTGTTATAGATGGATTCCCTGTCGGTCGCGTTTTTCGTCAGCGTGGCGGCATAAAGCAGCTCTTCGATATTCAGCGCACCCGCGTTGTTTTGTGCCAGACTGCTGATTTCCTCGTCGGACTTGCCGATGATTTCAATGTTGGCAATCAGGCGTGAACGGCGCAGCTGCGGAAGGATTTCATCGGCCAGCGATTTGAATACCGACGAGATGTTTTTGATTTCGCGCTCTCTTTCTTCCGGATCTTTATACATGGAAAGCACGCGCAGCACGAGATCTTTGTCCTGAAGGCTCGATTTCGATACCAGTTCCTGGAATCCTTCCCAGTCCTGAGCGGTGTAATGCGCATCTACCGGCAGGTCGATCTTGCGTTTCTTCAGTTCCTTCGCCAGATATTTGGAAGTGTTGGTTTCACGCTTTCCGGCCAGTGCATCGTTCAGCTTCACACCGCCATCGGGAGAAGCATAGGCAGAAACTTCGAGGGCAACATTCTGGTTCGGCGCTTCGTACGCATTCTCAACCAGGTCTTGCCAGTCTTTTATTTCCCCCTTGCTCAACTCTTTCGAGCGCAACTCGGCTTGCTGGATCAGGAAGAGGATGTTTGCATCGTAGGCTTCCTTGATGATCCGCTGGAACTTGTCCGGGCCAATGGCAGGAGTGGCCGTACCCGCGTCGGCCAAAGCCGATGTGGCTACTACGCCGTCTGCGATTTTGATATCCGGCAGCTTGACGGTTTTGTTTTTGATTTTCGCATCGAAGGTCAGGTATAGCTCCGATTTTTTCATTTCGGGTTTATACTTGAAGGTCGATTTCATGGTCACGTTTCCACCGGAGCCGTAAGGAATAGACTGGTTGTTCGCCTTTACCTTTTCGCCCTGATACGTGTACGCCGTGCCCCACGTTTCACCCGAGGCGTAGCGAAGAACCGGTGTAATGGTTACAACGGCATTTTTATTAAACCATTTGGCTGGATAAGTGACGCTGATGGTAACAGGTACTTGTCCGCCGATGGCTTCAAGCGGTTGAGGATCAGCTTTGATGTACTGATCCGATAACGGTTTCAGCTTTCCTGAACAGGAAGCAAGCGCAAAAATCGCGGCCATTGCAAGGAATGGCAATAAAGTTTTTTTTCTCATAATGACTGTAACTTAGTTAATATTGTTTGTTTGTTCTTCGTTTATTAATGCAATAAAGTTTATTTTCTCATTTGCGTGCAAAGCTAAAATTTTTTTCTGTAAGTGGAAAACTTGAACGAATAAAAATATCGACATTAACGCTAATTAACTATATAAGGCCTTCTATCAGATGATAAAGCGCACATTTTCCGCCATATTACGGTAGCATAAAGTGAAGAGGGTAAAGTGTAGCTAATTAGTGATTAGTGATTAGTGGTTAGTGATTAGTGGTTAGTGGTTAATGATTCATGCGAACCCAACCATTAATTAACCGTTAACCATTAACCACTAACCATTAACCACTGATTCAGCTCAGTTTTGCCAGCGCTTCCCGGATTCGTCCGAGCGCTTCCGCCAGCCGTTCGTCCGAGGTGGCGTAGGACAGCCGGATGCAGGTCGGCGCACCGAATGCGGCGCCACCTACGGTCGCTACGTGACCGACTTCCAGCAGATACATCGCCAGGTCCACGACGTCGTTAACCCGGTACGCGCCGGCGCTTTTGCCGAGGTAGGCGCCGACTTCGGGGAAGAGGTAAAAGGCGCCCTGGGGTACATTGACCTTCACGTCCGGAATCTCCCTGAGCAGGCTCAACGCCAGGTCGCGCCGGCGAAGAAACGCCCGGCGCATGTCTTCCACACACTGCCGGTCGCCGGCAAAGGCGGCTGCGGCGGCTTTCTGGGATATCGAACTCGGGCCGGACGTATACTGTCCCTGTAATTTATTGACCGCCTTCGCAATCCACAGCGGCGCGGCAATGAAACCGATGCGCCAGCCCGTCATCGCGTATGCCTTGGAGACGCCGTTGATGACAACCACGCGGTCTTTGATTTCGGGACACCGGGCGATACTCTCGTGCCTGCCCCCGTACCGGATATGCTCGTAGATTTCGTCGGACAGGACGATGATGTCCGGATGTCCGGCAATCGTTTGCGCCAGTCCCTGCAGTTCTTCTTTCGTATATACGCTGCCGGTCGGGTTGGAGGGCGAACACAGAATCAGGGCTTTCGTCCTGGGCGTGATGGCGGCTTCGAGCTGGGAGGGGGTGATTTTGAAATCCTGTTCGATGCCGGCGGTGACCACGACGTTCGTCCCTCCGGCCAGCTTCACCATTTCAACGTAACTCACCCAGTATGGCGCGGGAACTATTACCTCGTCGCCCGGATTGACGATGCTCAGCAGGACGTTGCATACCGACTGTTTCGCGCCGTTGGAGACGACAATCGCGTCGGTCGTATAATCCAGTCCGTTTTCGTTCTTCAGCTTGGCGACAATGGCTTTTCGCAAGTCCATGTAACCCGCTACCGGCGAATAGAATGAAAAGTTGTCGTCAATGGCTTTTTTCGCCGCGGCCTTGATGTGGTCGGGAGTAAAAAAGTCGGGTTCACCCACGCTTAAATTGATGATGTCAATGCCCTGCGCCTGCAGTTCACTGCTCTTTTGCGACATCGCCAGCGTTTCCGACGGCGACAGGCTTGCTATACGTTCAGATACTTGTGTCATATTATACATACTCTTTTTTGGGCCTCAAAAGTAATCAAATTCGGAGATTCAGGCATTTAAAAAATCACAAAAGAAGAGACGGAACGTCTGCCGGTGCATCCGCCGCCGCCGCTTCGCGCCGTCGATTTCACCTGATATTGTGGAGGATATGTCCCATCCGTTCCTTCTTTGTTTTCATATAAAATTCGTTGTAGGGATTGGGGGGCACTTCGATGGGGATGTTTTCCGACACGGTCAGCCCGTAGGCCTCCAGTCCGACACGCTTGACGGGGTTGTTCGTCATCAGCCGCATCCGGGTGACGCCTATCCGCCGCAGTATCTGGGCGCCCACGCCGTAGTCGCGTTCGTCGGCCTGATGCCCCAGGTGCAGGTTGGCGTCCACCGTGTCCAGTCCGTCTTCCTGCAGCTTGTAGGCTTTCATTTTCTCCATCAGGCCAATCCCGCGGCCTTCCTGATTCAGGTAGAGAATGACGCCGCAGCCTTCCTCTTCGACCTTGCGCATGGCCGCGTGCAGCTGTTCCCCGCATTCGCAGCGCAGCGAACCGAAGATGTCGCCCGTGATGCAGGAGGAATGTACGCGCACCAGTACCGGTTCGTCTTTCCGGATTTCCCCCTTAATCAGGGCGATGTGTTCCTGGCCGGTACTTTTCTGGAGAAAGGGAATCAGGCGGAAATGGCCGTACTGAGTTGGCAGATTGACTTCCACGCCCATCTCGACCAGCGATTCCGTTTGCAGACGGTAGGCAATCAGGTCGTGAATGGAAATGATTTTGATGCCGAACCTGCGCGAGACTTCCATCAGCTGCGGCAAACGCGCCATGGTGCCGTCGTCGTTGATGATTTCAATCAGCGCGCCGGCGGGATAGAGTCCGGCCAGATGCGCCATGTCCACCGTCGCCTCCGTGTGTCCGGAGCGTCGCAGGACGCCGCGCGAACGGGCGCGCAGGGGGTTGACGTGTCCCGGCCGTCCCAGGTCGGCCGGCACGGTTTCGGGGCAGGCCAGGGCCAGGATGGTCTGTGCGCGGTCATACATGGATACGCCCGTCGTGCAGCCGCCGCCCAGCCTGTCGACCGTCACGGTGAACGGCGTTTCGAGCATGGAGGTGTTGCGTGCCACCTGCATGTCCAGTTCCAGTTCGATGCAGCGCTCCTCCGTGATGGGGGCGCACAGCACGCCGCGACCGTGCGTCATCATGAAGTTCACCTTTTCCGGCGTAATCTTCTCGGCGGCAATGATGAAGTCGCCTTCGTTTTCGCGGTCTTCATCGTCCACCACTATCAGGAACTTCCCCTCGCGGAAATCCTCAATCGCTTCTTCAATCGTATTCAACTTTTCCATACATTAAAATATTGTTCCGTACCTTCCAAACACGAAGATGGCCTGCAAAGATACGGATTTTCTAAAAACGGTCATGTTATGGCGCCAATATTCAACCCGGATGATTCCAC
>JAISEZ010000318.1 GCA_031263835.1 Tannerella sp. | reverse complement strand
TGCCGCAAAATACGGTGTACCCAAAAAAAGACCGGCGCCGGGGTTTGGTAAAACCTCCGGCGCCGGTAGATGGCGTGCCGTTCGCTTGAGCGGGCGGCTTTATCCGTTCATGGAAATCAGCAGTTCCATGTTGTCAACGGTATTTTCCATTTGCTTCTTCACAAACTCCATGGCTTCGAGAGAATTCATGTCGGTCAGGTATTTCCGCAGAATCCACATGCGATTCAGCGTAGCCTCATTCTGCAACAGGTCGTCGCGGCGCGTGCTGGAAGCGACAATATCTACCGCCGGATAGATGCGCTTGTTCGACAGCTTGCGGTCTAACTGCAATTCCATGTTGCCCGTTCCCTTGAACTCTTCGAAAATCACGTCGTCCATCTTGGAGCCGGTTTCGGTCAACGCCGTCGCCAGAATCGTCAGGCTGCCCCCGTTTTCAATGTTGCGGGCGGCGCCGAAGAAGCGTTTCGGCTTTTGGAGCGCGTTGGCGTCCACACCGCCGGAAAGCACTTTTCCGGAAGCCGGCTGCACGGTATTGTAAGCGCGCGCCAGCCGGGTGATGGAATCCAGCAGAATCACTACGTCGTGTCCACATTCGACCATGCGTTTGGCCTTGTTCAACACAATATCGGCAATTTTCACATGCCGTTCGGCCGGTTCGTCGAACGTGGAGGCAATCACTTCCGCTTCCACGCTGCGCGCCATGTCGGTCACTTCCTCCGGACGTTCGTCAATCAGCAGGACAATCATATATACTTCCGGATGATTCGCGGCAATCGCATTGGCTATATCTTTCAACAGCATCGTCTTGCCCGTTTTGGGCTGTGCCACAATCAAGCCGCGCTGTCCCTTGCCGATTGGCGAAAACAAATCGACTACACGTACGGCAATGTGGTCATACACTTTGGGAGAACGGCGCGCCGTCAGCATGAATTTTTCTTCCGGGAAGAGCGGCGTCAGGTGGTCGAAGGGCACGCGGTCGCGCACTTCTTCGGGCGTACGTCCGTTAATCCGGTCGATTTTCACCAGCGGGAAATATTTCTCGCCGTCCTTCGGCGGGCGGATGGCGCCTTCAATCACATCGCCGGTCTTGAGGCCGAACAGCTTGATTTGCGACTGCGAAACGTAGATATCGTCAGGGGAAGTCAGGTAATTGTAATCGGACGAGCGGAGGAATCCGTAACCGTCCTGAATGATTTCAAGGACGCCGTAGCCGGTCAGAATCCCGTCGAAATCGTACACTTTTTCCTGCGCTTTACCGTTGCGCTGCCGGCTGTTATAATTACCGGCCGGCTGCGGACGGTGCTGCGGCTGACCGTTCCCGTTCGCTACTTCGCTGCCGGCCTGTTTCTCCTGCTTCTCGGGTCGCTGCGGCGGACCGGGCTGTACTACGGGAAGCACCTGGTCCAGTACGGAATTGGTATCGCTTGCATGTTTGAAAATGATGCGGCCCGGTTTTTGCTGGGTTGTCGGAACAACTTCCGTTACAACCGCTTTTTCGAGTGCATCCTCTTCGACCGGAGCGGCAGTACCTTCTTCCGGCTGAACGGCCGGCTCGACCGGCGTCACGGGTGCCGGCGCGGAGGTTTGTTCCATTACGGGCGCCTGCTCCACGACTTCAGCCGGTTGAGTTTCTTCCGGTTGAACGATTGCTGCCGGCGTTGCAGCTGCCACAGGCTCGACCGGCGTCGCCGGAGTTTCCTGAACAGGCTTGGACGGTTGCCGTCCCGGTTTACGAACCGCTTTTTCAACGACGGGCGTTTCGGCTGCGACAGCGGCGGCGGCGGTGGCAGTGGCCGGCGGCGCAACGGGTGTCGTCCGATTCTTCGGCGGACGACCCGGCCTGCGTATCGGCTGCTGCGCCGTTGCTGCGGTTTCCTTCCGCGCAGGTTCGCCTTCTTTCACAGCCTCTGCTTTCCTGGGTTTACGCCCTCTCTGGTTTTGGCTCTGGCTTTGCTTTTCCAATTTACGGACTTCCTTTTCCTTCTCTTTCTCAATCTGGATACCGGCCAGCGATATGGCCTGCTCGTCAAGAATTCTGTAGACCAAATCCTGCTTTTCCAGCGACTTGACCTTCTTGATTCCTAAACCCTCTGCAATTTCCTGCAATTCAGGAAGCTGTTTTCCGTTAAGTTCTAAGATGTTGTATTTTTGCATTTTGTTTCAAAAAGAGCAACTACACCATGAAAATGTTTTCTCAAATGACACTTTTCGCTGTACTTGCTTCGTTAATAATAATAATATAATTAATTATATAACAGGATGATATTTCTACTTCATTGAATATGTTTATTTGTCTTTCGTAGAATAAGACGCGACAAAAGTACATATCTTTTTGATACTACGAAAAATTATCGTCGAAAAAATTCACAATCAGGGCAAATTTTGTAGATGAATCAATCCTGAAACGGTTGTCCACGCGTTCGCCGACAACCCAGATAATGTCTTCCCGGCTGCAAAGCACCCGCATCCGTTCTTTCCGGACAAGGCTGAATTTGCGGTCGGTGAAATAATCGCTCAGTTTTTTACGCCCGCGCATCCCGAAGGGAATAAACCAGTCGCCTTCCCGCCAGGTACGCAAAGTCAACGGGAACGCCAGCTTATCGAAGTCAAACGATGCGACGGAGGCTTTTTTTTCTATTTCAAAACGGGCGTCGACCGCTTTTTTTTGCGTGCTTAATCTGACAGGGTGCGTCAGCGTGTCCTCCGCGCCAATCGCGTAAACACGCTCATCGCTCGCAGGGCAGGGGGCCAGCAAAAGAAAATCACGGTCTTTGACAATCCGGCAGGAAGCGTCCGGCGCAGAAAAGGTTTTTCCCGGCTCACCCTGCAACGACTCGAAGACGGATTCGGAGAGCGCCCGCGTGAATCCATGCGAACGGACCAGTTCATACAGAACGGTCTGAGGCGCGGGCGATTTCATTAATTCCCGAATATCTATGCGTTCCGCATCGGGCATGATGCGTTTGCGTTCCTTTTCAATCCAGTCCGCGTACAGCGATTCGATGCCGGAAAGGTGTCGGGCCGTCCGCGTGACGGCTTCCCTGACCGAAGGATTCAGTTCTTCCATCAAGGGCAGGAGACGCAGGCGAATAAAATTACGTGTATATTCGTCGGACGAGTTACTGCTATCGGTTTGATAAACCAGTTGCTGTCGAGAGAGCCATTCCAGGATTTCCCGGCGGCTCAGCGACAGGAAGGGGCGAATCAGGTAGCCGTTTTTCGGACGGATGCCGCACAGCCCGCGGATGCCTGTACCCCGAATCAGGTTGAGCAATACCGTTTCGACGCTGTCGTCCCGGTGGTGCGCCACGGCGATGGCCTGCGCCTGAAGCGTGCTTCGCCATTCCTCGAACTGCCGGTAACGCAATACCCGGGCGGCCATTTCGATGGACATGTGTTCCCGCGCGGCGTATCCGGCCGTGTCAAAATCCGTTTTGTAGAAGGGCAGATGCAGGGAGGCGGCCACCTGTGCAACAAAGTGTTCGTCGCGGTCGGATTCGGCGCCGCGCAGGTGAAAATTGCAATGGGCAACGGTACAGGCATACCCCGCGCGCACCAGGACGTGCAGCAGTGCGATGGAGTCGGCGCCGCCGCTCACACCGACAATCACTTTGTCTTCGGGTTGGAGTAACCGGTGTTTTACGATGTATGCGCGAACGGATGAAATCATAAAAAAAACAGGAATACAAAATCCGGGATTTGCATTCCTTGCCTGTATAAAACGCTCATTTGCCGGTGCCTATTTCTGAGTCAGTTCAGGGTCAATCATGATGCGTCCGCAATATTCGCAGACGATGATTTTCTTTCTTAACTTGATGTCCATTTGCTTCTGCGGCGGAATCTTGTTGAAACAGCCGCTGCATGCGTCGCGCTGAATATCCACCACGGCCAGGCCGTTATGCGCGCCCTTGCGAATCCGCTTGAACGCCGTCAGCAGGCGGGGGTCAATCGCATCTTCCAGTTTCTTTGCCTTGTCGCGCAACTTGTCTTCCTCCTGCCGCGTTTCGGAAATGATTTCGTTCAGCTCGCTCTTCTTCTGTTCCAGGTCGCCTTTTCGCCCGTCCAGCAGCAGCTTGCACTGTTTGATTTCATCCTTCTTGGTGTCAATGGCCGCGGCAAATTCCTTGATTTTCTTCTCCGAAAACTCCACCTCAAGTCCCTGAAATTCGATTTCCTTCGACAGGTTGTCAAATTCCCGGTTATTCCGTACATTTTCCAGCTGCGTCTTATATCGTCCAACCAGATTCGTCGATTCGAGAATCTTGTTTTTCTGCACAAGTACGGATTTCTTGTTTTCGTCAATTTCTGTCTGATAATTTTGAAGGCGTGTTCCCAGGCCGGCAATTTCATCCTCCAGGTCCTGCACTTCCAGGGGCAGTTCACCCCGAAGAATCTTGATTTTATCAATCTCCGACATAATCAATTGAAGCTGATAGAGCGAGCGAAGCCGTTCTTCAACCGTAAATTCTTTTTCTACAACCTCTTTTTTTCTGGCCATCTCCTATAAATATTTAACCGGATTTGAATCTGTATTTGAAATTTGCACGGCAAAGGTAGGAAATCTTTTCGATATGACGTCAAAGAAAATGTCTTTTGTACATATTTCCGTCTCATAATGACCGGCAACGACCAGCAGCATCCGGTCTTCCACGTCGTAGAAATCGTTGTATTTCGCTTCTCCGGTGATGAACGCGTCGGCGCCCGCCGCCATTGCCTCCGGAATCAGGAAGGCGCCGCTGCCGCCGCACACGGCTATCCGCCGGACGGACGTTCCGGGATAATCCGAATGCCTGAGACCGTCGGCCTTCAAAAGCGTCCGGATGCGTGACAGGAAATGGCGGACATGCTCGCTTTCGGGCAATTCGCCGATAACGCCCGAACCGGCCGTATTCCACGTGTTGCTCAACGGATAAAAGTCGAACGCCGGCTCTTCATACGGATGGACGGCAAGCAGCGCGCGGGTAACCGCGTTTTTGCGGAACGCCGGCAGGATGGTTTCGATGCGTACCTCCCTTTCCCGATGCAGCTTGCCCGTCTCGCCGCAGAACGGCCGGGCGCCTTCGCCGGCGCGGAAAGTCCCTTCGCCCGTCAGGTTGAAGCTGCATGCGTCGTAGTTACCGACATGTCCGGCGCCGGCATCGAACAGGGCGCTGCGGACGGCTTCCGCACGGGCTTCGGGCACGAAGACGGCCAGTTTCAGCAGCGCATCCTTCTGCGGGCTGAGCGTGCGTACCTGCCGAAGGCCCGCCAGTTCGGCCAGACGGTAATTGACGCCTCCGTAGGCATTATCGAGGTTCGTATGGGCGGCATAGATTACAAGGTCGTGCCGGCAGGCTTTTATCAGGCAGCGCTCGACGTATGTCCGCCCGGTAAGCGACTTGAAGGGTTTGAACGCCAGCGGATGATGGGAGACAATCAGATTGCATCCCTTCGCTACGGCCTCGTCTGCAACGGCTTCCGTCACGTCCAGACAAATCAGCGCGCCGGTAGCCTCCCGTTCCGCGTCGCCGACCTGTACGCCGGCATTGTCGAAACTTTCCTGCAAAGGCAGGGGAGCGAGGCGCTCTATTTCGGTGAGAATGTCTTTTATTTTCATTGTTCTATTCATTTCTGCCGACCGGCTACAATCGCCACCAGCAGGTATCTTCCTGTTTGTAAAGCGAAAATCCGCATCGCTTTAATATGTTTTGCGACGCAGGACTGTCAATGTCCGTTTCCGCTATTATATGAGCAATTCCCTTTTGCTCCAAAGCCCACCCGCACATGGCTTTTACGGCTTCCGTCATATATCCGTTGTGTTCGAACCGTTTTCCCAGCCCATAGCCGATTTCAATCTCTCCATTTCCGTCGGGTACATCTTTGAAGCCGGCAGCGCCAACAACCATCCGGTCCGTTTTTCTGACAAGAAACCAAAAGGTATGATACCGATAATTCGCTTCATCACTGGCGGCTTTTTCTGTCTGTCCCTTCACAATCTCCAAAAACAGACCTTCCAAAGGCGCTGCCTGATAGCTGCAATTCAATTCCTTTTCCAGAGCCGGCCTGTTTTCCGTCCATAACTTCAACTGTTTTGCCGTTAAAGGTATCAGGTGTAATCTTTCTGTTTCCATAAAACCATTCTGTTTGCTTCATGCATC
>JAISEZ010000315.1 GCA_031263835.1 Tannerella sp. | reverse complement strand
GTTTCCTCGGCTTCGAGGGTGAACCTTCGGGCTATTTCGTGATTTTCTGTATCTGCGCCGTCGCTTACCTGATAGGCTGGGCGGTGATGAAGACGCTGGTACCGAAATACAAACTGATTCAATGAGCAAATGAGAGAATGAGACAATGAGCAAATGAAAGCATGTGAGAATGAACAGACACGACAGCTCATTCTCACATGCTTTCATTTGTTATACTGCGCGCGGCATGGTTTTGTGCATGAACATAACAATTCAAAGATTCAACAATTCAAAGATTCATCCCCAATCCGCAGGATTGAATATGAATAACCCCCAATGAAGCGCAGCGATTGTGGGCGGGGCCACTGTCGTCCGCTTAGGCATTGTCCGGAAATGTTTTTTCCGTCCCCTTCACCGTGTCTGTTCCCGAACATGCACCGTGTTCGCTCCGGAAATGCACTGTTTATCCCGAAATGTCCACTGGAGGGTTCCCGGAAGCGGGAAGCCGCTGTACGCCGTCAGTCGGTTGCCGGAAGTTCCGGGAAGCCACTGTAGGACTGCAACGGAGTGCTAAGGGACATTTTGGGTTTATTCCCTGATAATGCCTAAGAGAGTGTGTCAGCCCCGGGGAAAAAAAACCTAAATATTTTTCTGTTCGAAAACTTGTTTGTACATTTGGTTGTTGAATATCAGGGGAGCATTGAAAAATGGTAACAAAAGAACAAGGGAATGAGTTATCTCAAGTTTGACAAGACGCTGTTAATTAACCTGGAAGAGTCTCTGACGCGGGAGGTACTCCGTACGAACCGCAAGGGCGCTTACCACTGTACGACCATCGTGGACTGTAATACGCGCAAGTATCACGGCCTGCTGGTCATGCCGGTTCCGTCGCTGGACGACGACAATCATGTCCTGCTCTCGTCGCTGGACGAGACGGTCATCCAGCACGGCGCCGAATTCAATCTGGGACTGCACAAGTATGGGGGCGGCACGTTCAGCCCCAACGGACACAAGTATATCCGCGAATACATGCTGGAAACCGTCCCGCGCACCGTTTACCGCGTCGGCGGAGTGGTGCTGGCCAAGGAAAAGATTTTTTCGCATACGGACAATCAGATTCTCATCAAGTACACGCTGCTGGACGCCCGTTCGGACACGACGCTCCGTTTCCGGCCCTTCCTCGCGTTCCGCAGCGTGAAGGAACTGACCCACGTCAACGGAAACGCCAGCCAGTCGTACCGGGAAATCCCGAACGGCATCAAAGTCTGCCTGTATCCGGGCTATCCCGAGTTGCACATGCAGTTCAACAAACCCTCCGGATTCGTTTACGAACCCTACTGGTATCACGGCATCGAATACCCCAAGGAACAGGAACGGGGCTACTCCTATCAGGAAGACCTCTTCGTCCCGGGCTACTTCGAACTGCCCATACGGAAAGGCGAATCCGTCGTCTTCTGCGCCGGCGACATCCTGCGCGAACAGCTGTCCGGACTGCCCGCCTTCTTCGACAGCGAAGTCAGCGAACGGACGCCGCGCTCGAGTTTCTACCATTGCCTGAAAAACTCCATCAAACAGCTGCTCTACAATCCGAAGGGCGACGACCTTTACCTGCTGGCCGGCTACCCGTGGTTCAAGGTGCGGGCGCGCGACATGTTTATCGCCATGCCGGGCGCGTGGCTCTGCACGGACGAAAAGGACGTCTTCGAACGGATGATGCAGACGGCCGTTCCGGCGGTTCAGGCGTTTATGCGCTACGGCAGGACAGACCCCGTCATCCGCGAAATCGACGAGCCGGACGTGCTGCTGTGGATGATTTGGTGCATACAGCAATACCGCCTGAAAGCCGGGCTGGAGGAAACGGGCGAGCGATACGGCGCGCTGGTCGAAGAAATCATTCAATACCTCGTGGCTCAGCAGCATCCCAACCTGAAATGGACGGACAACGGACTGGTGTATTCCGACGGACGCCGGAAACCGGTTACGTGGATGAATTCGGTGGTGAACGGCCTGCCGGTCATTCCCCGTTCGGGCTACATCGTCGAGTTCAACGCACTTTGGTATAACGCCCTGCAATTTTACCGGGAGATGAAGGACGGCGGGACGGCTGCGGCCACGGTCGACCGGATTGTCCGCGCGCTGGAAAGCTCCTTCCCGGCCACCTTCGTCAACAGATACAACTACCTGTTCGACTACGTCGACGGGCCGAACCGGGACTGGAGCGTGCGCCCGAACATGGTCATCGCGCTGGCCTGCGTCTATTCGCCCCTGACCCGTGTGCAGAAACGGGCGGCGCTCGACGTCATCACCAGGGAGCTGCTCACCCCGAAAGGCCTGCGCTCGCTCAGCCCCAAAAGCGAAGGCTACCGGCCCGACTGCTCCGGGCCGCAGTACGAACGCGACCTGGCCTATCACCAGGGAGCGGTCTGGCCCTGGCTGACTGCCCCGTATTTTACGGCCTACCTGAGCCTGTTCGGTCAGAGCGGCGTCTCCTTTACCGAACGGACGATGATTAGCCTGGAGGAAGAAGTCTCGCTGCACTGCATCGGCACCGTTTCCGAAATCTATGACGGGAATCCGCCCTTTGCCGGACGCGGCGCGTTCTCCTTCACGACAAGCATCGCAGCCGTGCTCGACGTGATGGACAAGCTGAAATCGTATGACCCTGAATGAAAAACGGAAGAGACGATGAAAGCGCTTATGTACGGATGGGAATTTCCGCCACACATCCTCGGCGGACTGGGAACGGCCAGTTTCGGACTGATTAAGGGGCTGTCGCTGCAACCGGACATGGACATCACGTTTGTCATGCCGAAACCGCACGGCGACGAAGACCTCGGCTTTCTCCGGATTATCGGCATGTGTTACACGCCGGTCGTCCGGCACGAGGTGGATTATGACTTCGTGGCCGCCCGCCTGCCGAAGTGCATGACCCCTGAAAAGTACTTCGAGCTGCGCGACCATATCTACGCGGATTTCAGCTACCGGCATGTCAATGAATTGGGCTGCATCGAGTTTTCCGGCCGCTACCCGGACAACCTGCTGGAGGAAATCAACAACTACTCCATCGTGGCCGGCGTCATCGCCCGCACGGAGTCTTACGACATCATCCATGCGCACGACTGGCTGACCTATCCGGCCGGTATCCACACGAAAACGGTCAGCGGGAAGCCGCTCGTCATTCACGTGCACGCGACGGACTACGACCGCAGCCGCGGCAATGTCAACCCGGACGTGTACCGGATTGAGAAAAACGGCATGGACTATGCCGACCACATCATTACGGTCAGCGACCTGACGCGCCGCACGGTGATTGAAAAGTATCACCAGAACCCCTCGAAGGTCACGACGGTGCACAACGCGGTCGAACCGCTGAGCAGGGACATCCTCTTGATTCCGGACAAGCGGGGCGTAGGCGACAGGATTGTGACGTTCCTCGGTCGAATCACCATGCAGAAAGGGCCGGAATACTTCGTGGAAGCGGCCGCACGGGTGTTGCAGAAGGCGAACGGGGTACGCTTTGTCATGGCCGGCAACGGCGACATGATGGACCGGATGATTCGTCTGGTGGCCCGGCGGAACATTTCCGACCGCTTCCATTTCACGGGATTCATGAAGGGAAAACAGGTTTACGAGATATTCAAGGCGAGCGACGTATATGTGATGCCGTCCGTCTCGGAGCCGTTCGGGATTTCACCCCTGGAAGCGATGCAGTGCGGCGTGCCGTCCATCATCTCGAAACAGTCGGGCTGCGCCGAGATTCTGAACTATGCCGTGAAGGTGGACTACTGGGACATCGAAGCCCTGGCCGACGCCATCTACGGCCTAATCACCTATCCCGCATACTACCGCTTCCTGAAGGAAGAGGGTCTGCGCGAGGTAAACAGTATCAAGTGGGAATATGCCGGACAGCAACTGCGTGGCATCTATGACCGCGTTTTGTACGGATAAAGAATGAGAAGCAGTAGTTAGTAGATAGTAGTTAGTAGTTAGTAGAATGGATACATTGGTTTATATACAAAAGCAAACAGCCCCGGCAGATGCAGCGCCTGTTGCCGTATCCCTGTATGGAATACAGGTGGGCGAAAGCATTTCGCCCCTTCTGACTACTGGCTACTAACTACTGATAAATAATTATCGACATGAAGACAGTTTGTTTTTACTTTCAGATACACCAGCCCTTTCGCCTGCGGAGGTACCGGTTTTTCGACATCGGCAACAACCATTACTATTACGACGATTTCCAGAACGAGGAAATCTTTCGCCGGATAGCGATGAAATGCTATCTCCCGGCCAACCGGGTCATTGCGGAGATGATTGCCAAAAGCGGGGGAAAATTCAAGGCCGCCTTTTCCATCTCCGGCACGGCGCTGGAGCAGATGGAAATCTATTCGCCCGAAGCGCTCGACAGCTTCAGGGAACTGGCCCGGTCGGAAAACGTGGAGTTCCTGACCGAGACCTATGCCCATTCCCTCGCGTCGCTGGGCGATGTGGAAGAGTTCAAGGCGCAGACAAAAAAGCACCGGGACAAGATTCATTCGCTGTTCGGCGTCCGTCCCAAGGTGTTCCGGAACACGGAACTAATCTATTCGGACGACATCTCCGAGCTGGTCTATGAGCTTGGCTTCAAGGGCATGTTGACGGAAGGCGCCAAGCACGTTCTGGGCTGGAAAAGCCCGAATTACGTATATGCCTCCGCGGTACGTCCCCAGTTGCAGCTGCTGCTGAAGAACGACCGGTTCAGCGAAGACCTGTCGGCGCGCTTCAGCGACTACTCCTGGAACGAATATCCCCTGACGGCCGACAGGTACATCGCCTGGATAGCCTCGACGCCCGAAGCCGAACAGGTTGTCAACCTGTTCATGAACTATGAGGTACTGGGTTCGATGCACGCAGCCGAAGCCGGCATCTTCGAGTTTTTCAAGGCGCTGCCCCGCTTTGCCGAAAAATACGGCATCTCCTTCTCCCTGCCTTCGGAGATTTTCCGGGCAAACAGCGCGGCGGATACCGTTTCCGTCCCCTATCCGATGTCGTGGGTGGACGAGGAAAAGGATTGCAGTTCGTGGCTGGGCAACGTGCTTCAGCAGGAAGCCTTCCGGCAGGTTAACCGCATCAGCGAGCGCGTGCGCCTGTGCGAAGACCGGCGCATCAAACAGGACTGGATTTACCTGCAAAGCAGCGACCATTTCTATTACATGAACACGAAACATTACAACCTGTTCAGTCCCTACGACAGTCCCTACGACGCCTTTAACAACTACATGAACGTGCTTTCCGATTTCATCCTCCGCGTAGAGGCGCAGTTCCCGGAATCCATCGAGAACGAAGAGCTTAATTCGCTGCTGACCACAATCCGGAATCAGGCAAAGGAAATCAGACAGCTGGAAAAACAGCTGGAACGTCTCAAAAAATCGAAAGGGAAAACGGAAACGTGATTATAAATGTGGGAATGAGAGAATGTGAGAATGAGCAAATGAATTGCCTCCGGAATGGGTTGCCTTTCAATTTGTCGCATCACACCGTAGGCGTAGTCCAATGTCGTCAAGTCATGTTACGCAGTACAGGTCAATCCGGAACGGATTTAATTGGCTCTATAACGTTTTGTATGGGTATAATCTACGTCAATCACTCATTTATACTCTACGGGCATTGAAAATAAATTATCACCACGGAGACACGGAGGACACGGAGAAAATGTGAGAAT
>JAISEZ010000291.1 GCA_031263835.1 Tannerella sp. | reverse complement strand
TTAAGCGCTTCGCGTGCCTTATTCAGGCCCTTGGCTTTAAATTCATCCTTGATGACATTGTGCTTGAAGAAATATATCCATTCGTCAAGCGTATCCTTTGCGACATCGTTAAAGCTATTTATCTTCAAAATATAATATTCCGGATAGACGTCAGCGGCCGTTTCCTTTCCGAAAAGTTCGCGCTGGGCGATGGAGAGACGGAGTTCGTCGTTTTTGTGAAGACCGATGAAATGTGTCTTGCCGTGATAAACATAATCATCTCCCTGTCCAAGGTTGAAGTAAACAATGTTTATCGAATAGACTTTCTTCACATACATGTACTCCAGTCCCTGGTCCATACGCTCGCTGATTGTTTTGCTTGTTCCGAAAAGCATGCGGTGCAGAAAATCTATCTCCTGCCTGAACTGCAATTCTATCAGTATGATTTCGCCGGATTCGTCTTCCACCAGAATATCTACCCGGTTGGATTTGCCCGTCGGAGTTTCCTTATTGCTCTCGCTTTCTCCGATACTCTTTACCGAAACGTCTTTAGAAAGCAGTTCGCTCAAAAAACCTTCCAGCACTTCATAGTTTGCCTTGTTGCGCAGTAAACGCTTTAAGGCATAATCAAAAGATATCAGTACCCGTTCACCTGTTTTACCCTGTTCCATGACTTTCTGTTCTTAATATACATTACAAAAGTAGTCTTTTTCTCTGACACGCAAAAAAGCATGATTCCGTGCATCGGACCGGCAGTTCAAAACTGCTTTTCCATCGTATGATAAAGTTTCATCTGATTGCCCAGAATCCGGGTAAACCCTTTCACGTCGTCGGCTGTCCAGGCCTTCTGTTCTTCGCCGTAAACGCCGAACTCGCTTTTCATCAGGTCATACCTGCTTTCAACGCCGACAAGCGCAAAGCCGTATGGCCGCAAAGTCATCAGCGACCGTCCCGTCACGCGCTGCTGCGTACTCTCCAGAAACGCCTCCATGTCGCGCATCACCGGCTCCAGATACTGCGCCTCGTGCAGGAACATCCCGTACCACGTGCCAATCTGCTCTTTCCAGTACAGCTGCCACTTGGTCAGCGTATGCTTCTCCAGCAGCTTGTGGGCATTGATAATCAGCAGCGCGCCGGCCGCCTCGAACCCCACCCGGCCCTTGATGCCGATGATGGTATCGCCTACGTGCATGTCGCGGCCAATCGCCCACCGGGAACCGATGGCCTCGACCTTGCGGATGGCCTCCGGTTTGTCCGTGAAGGCAACGCCGTTGACGCCGCATATCTCGCCCCGCTCGAAGTCAATCGACAGCGTCTCCTCGCCGTCCTCCTGCAGCTGCGAGGGATAGGCCCTGTCCGGCAGCGTCAGGCCGGACGACAGCGTCTCCTTTCCGCCCACGCTCGTACCCCACAGGCCCTTGTTGACGGAATATTCCATCTTGACAAAGTCGGCGTCGTAGCCGTTCGTCCGGAGGTAGTTGATTTCGTATTCGCGGCTGAGATTCATGTCGCGCGTCGGGGTAATGATTTCGATATTCGGCGCCAGCACGTCGAACGTCAGGTCAAAGCGCACCTGGTCGTTGCCGGCGCCCGTACTGCCGTGTGCGACGGCGTCGGCCCCGATTTCTCCGGCATAGCGGACAATCGCCATCGCCTGGAAGATGCGTTCCGAACTGACGGAAATCGGGTATGTCCCGTTGCGCAGCACGTTCCCGAACACCATGTAACGGATGCTCTTTTCGTAATATTCCCGTTCGACGTTCAGCGTGACGTGCTTCACCGCCCCCAGCCTGTACGCCCGTTCTTCGATGGCCCTGCATTCGTCCTGATTGAACCCGCCCGTATTGGCCAGAGCGGTATATACTTCGCAGTCCTTCTCTCTGGACAGATACATGGCGCAGAAAGAGGTGTCCAATCCTCCGCTAAACGCCAAAACAACTTTCTTTTTCATACATATATCGTTTTAATTATTCTATACTTTCGCGGGATAATCCTGCCCCTGAATCTTTGAATCAAACATCTTCTCCTCCATCTCCCGGCAGCGCGGGTCGACCGGGTCGAAAAGCATGGCCGTACAAATGCAGTAACGGCGCCCGGTACGGAGCAGCACATCGTGATTGATGCACCCGTTGCAGCCGCGCCAGAACGCTTCGTCGTCCGTCAGGTCGGCAAAGGTCACCGGGACATACCCCAGTTCGGTATTCAGTTTCATTACGGCGCTGCCGGAGGTCAGACTGAACAGCTTCGCTTCCGGCCACCGCCGGCGCGCCAGCCGGAAGGCAGCATGCTTGATGCGTTTGGCCAGTCCGCAGTTGCGAAACTTTTCCACCACAATCAGCCCCGACGTTGCCACAAACTGCTTGTTGCCCCACGATTCGATGTAGCTGAACCCGGCAAACTCCTCGCCGGCCAGCGCAATAATGGCCTTGCCTTCCTTCATTTTCTGCGCCACGTAGTCGGGCGAACGCTGGGCGATGCCCGTACCGCGCACTTTGGCGGCGCTTTCTATCGTTTCCAGTATGATGTCCACATACTTTGCGTGACTTTCGTCCGCAACCGTCACGTCAATCCGTGTTTCCTTTTCCATTTCAGTCAGTAGGGGCGAACCTGTGTGTTCGCCCTTACAGGCGGGCCGCCGGTGGGAAAGCCGCACCTCTCCATACCGGGATACGGCAACAGGCGCGGCATCTGTCGAAACCATTTGATTTTGCATATAAACTGATGTATCCATTCTACTAACTACTGTCTACTAACTACTAACTACTGATTTTCATTATTTGTTGATGATAAACTGAGCCAGCGCCGCAGCCACCTGTTCGCGGCTGTATCCTTCGCGCGGAATCACCAGAATCGTATCGTCTCCGGCGATGGTGCCGACAATTTCCCGCGACGCGCTCCGGTCGATGTCGGAGGCGATGCCCATCGCATATCCCGGTCGCGTCTTTATCACGGCCAGGCTTCCGGAAAATTCGACCTTCAGCGATGCGGCGCCGGCTGACGTATCCGTCACGCCGGGCGCCGGTGCAGGCAGTGTATATACGTACAGATGGTCTGCATCATATTCCCGTATAATCTTCAATTGCTTTATATCGCGTGACAGCGTTGCCTGCGTGACCTCGAAACCCTTCCCGGCCAGCGAACGGAGTAAATCGTCCTGACTGCGGATGGTTTCTGCGCCGATAATATCGCCAATCGCCTGCAAACGCTGTTCTTTCGTATTCATCTTTTCTGCATAAACATTCAAAATCGCGGCAAAGATACGGATATTTCCTGAATAAATATACAGAAATCCTGCCGAAAGTTTCGGGAGACTTTCCGCATGTAGGGAAACCCTGCCGACGCCGGCGAGAGACTTTCCGCACAGCGGGAAAGCTTGCCAGCCGCGGCGGGGAACTTTCCGATGGACATTTTGGGATTATACTTCATGCGGCATGGTTTTGCACATGGCTCCAACCGTTATCACCGCTACTCGCCCCTGAATCTTTGAATGATTGAATTATTGAATCCTTGAATCTTCGAAAACCATGCCGTACGCAGTATAATATCGTCCATCTATTATGTTTTTTGTCTATTTTCCCGGCAGATTATTTCCGTTTCCTTTGCACGCAGAAAAAAAACAAACAATTCTCTATGGAAAAGGCAAACAAATATTATTTATGGCTGATTACGTTCATCTCGGCCATGGGTGGATTGCTGTTCGGTTACGACTGGGT
>JAISEZ010000244.1 GCA_031263835.1 Tannerella sp. | reverse complement strand
TTTATCCGACTGGGATTTTCAATACCTGCCCGATGCGCAGTTTGTTATCCTTCATCCGGTTGGCCGACTGTATTTTCGCAACGGTCATGCCCGGATACTTTTTCGAAATCGAGTAGAGCGAATCGCCCGACTGAACGGTGTATGAAATCGAGTTCCCTTCTTCGGTCACGTCCGGCGGCGGCGCCTTGCGGGGGGCCGGCTCCGCGCGGACGGCGGGCGCAGCGGCGACGGCGGGTTCCTTCTCCCTGACGGGCGGTTCTTCCCGGCCGGCAGCCCAGGCGAGACCGCCGTTGTTGATGTGGACAGTCAGCCGCCGGCCCTTGGCCACCCGGTTGGAGCCTAACCGGTTCCACCGGCGAATATCTTTGGCCGTCACGCCGTAGCGGTTGGCAATGATATGCAGGTTTTCGCCGCTCGCGACCGTATGGCGGATGATTTCACGGGTGTCCGGCTCGATTTCGCCGGAAAGGCTTACGGGCCTGCAGCCGGCCAGCAGTTCTTCCACCCGGTGCAGGTAGACCGAGTCTTCCCGGCGGATGAAGCTGTAGGTGGCCGACACCGGGAGCTTGAGGACGGACGGCTGTATGCTTCCCGGAATGATTTCACGCTTGTACTGCGGATTGAGCATCTTCACCAGCTCGAAGTCCACGCCGAGCGCTTCGGATACCTGCCGGAGGTGCAGCAGGCGGTTAATCACCAGCGTATCCGAGGCGACGGAAAGGCTGGTCCGGACGGGGCAGAGGTTATGTTCGCAATGGTAGGTCATGACGTAGGCCGCGGCGATGAAAAGCGGGACGTAGGAGCGGGTTTCCCTGGGCAGGTAGGGGAAAATGTCCCAGAAGTCCGTTTTGCCGCCCGCCCGGTGAAGGGCCTTGTTTACGTTTCCCGGGCCACAGTTGTAGGCTGCCAGCACAAAATACCAGTCGCCGTACAGTTCGTACATTTCCCTGAAATAGCGGCAGGCGGCGTGCGTGGCCTTGCCGGGGTCCAGGCGCTCGTCGATGAGGCTGTTGACCTCCAGGCCATAGACTTTGGCGGTCGGGAGCATGAACTGCCACAGTCCGGCCGCCCCGACGCGCGAGAGGGCGTGGGGATTCAGCGCGCTTTCCACCACGGCAAGGTACTTGAGTTCGAGCGGCAGCTCGTATTCATCCAGTATCTGCTCGAAAATCGGGAAATAGACGTCGGCCATGCCCATGATGTAGCGCATCAGGTTGCGCCGCCGGCCGGCATACAGGTCGATGCAGTCCCGCACCATCCGGTTGTAGGTCATCGGGATGATGCAGGGCATGCGCGCCAGCCGCTGCCGGTAGATTTCTTCCGGAACGGGGCTGTTTTCGTCCTCGTCCAGGCAGTATGTTTCGGCGCTGGAGAAATACTGCATGTGCCAGCTCTGGAGCAGGTTCTGCAGGTTTTCGTCCAGCGCCTCCGGCATCAGGCCGATTTCCGCGTAGATGGAATCGGACGAGAGTGTCGAATAATTTTCCTCCTCTTCGAAGGCCGCCTCTTCAAGCCCGAAGTCCTGTGCACGGGCGGCGGAAAAGGCACAGAGGGCAAACAGCGTCAGGATGATTTTTTTCATTGTCTTCTAAAAATTAATATGGCAACTCACCCCGTAGAGGGATGCGGTGTAGCGGGTGGCCGGGGATACGACCGGCTCTATGCGCAGGGAGAGGTCGGGCGTGATGTCGAAATCGAACAGCTGGGCATCGACGTAGGCGTCGGCCATGCAGATGAAATACCAGCCGACGGTCAGGATGATGCTCAAATCGCGGTAGCGGCGGTAGAAGTCCCGGCCGTTTTTCAGGCGGCTTTTGAAGTTGGCGTCCGTCAGGTAGCTTGCCGGTTCCCGGCCCGCCGGCACGAAGCTGAGCCAGCTGTCGTGCCAGCTGTCGGGATTGTTCGGGTCCTCCCCTGCGAGGTCAAAATAGGCCCGGGAGTAGTCCTGATAGTTTTTATTGTTCCAGGTGACGGCATAAATAAATCCCATGTATCCCCCGTACACGAGCGGCAGTTTCCAGTATTTCCGGTTGTAAATCTGTCCCAGTCCGGGGAATATGGCCGAATAGATGACCGCCCGCCGGGAGTTTGGCCTGAAGAGCGACACGTCCTTCATTTCCGGCCATCTCAGCGTGTCCGGCTGCCGGAGGAATACGCCGGTCTGCATCGAATCAACAGGGACGGGGGGAACCGTGTCGTTTCCGGCCACGCCGGTCTCCTGCGCACAAACCGGAAACGTCAGGCCGCCCGATACGGCAACAAAGGTCATGATGATTATTTTACAGCAGCGCTCCACCTTCAATGAGTAGTTAGTAGATAGCAGTCAGTAGTTAGTAGGGGGCTGTCGGCGGGAAAGCCGCACATCTCCAGACTGTAGAAAATGAGTAGTTAGTAGGGGCGAAATGCTTTCGCCCGCAGGGCAGCCGGCGGGAAAGCCGCATATCTCCGGACTTTGATGTATGTAAGCTGATGGATTCATTCTACTAACTACTATCTACTAACTACTAACTACTCCGATTCACGTTATTTCATCCGGTCCAGCATCCCCATGATATGCTCCAGTTCCGTTTCGGAATCGAACGGGATAACGATTTTCCCGTTTCCCTTTTCGGCGTCGCAGGTGAGTTTCACCTTGACATGGAAAAAATCGGACAGCTGGTTCTTGAGCGTTCGGTATTCTTCGGGCAGCAGTTTCCGGACGCTTTTTGCCGGCGGCGCGGGCGTTTCGGGCACGTCGTTTTCCCCTTCCGACGCATTGCGTACCAGTTCTTCCACCTGCCGCACCGACAGTCCGTCCGTCAGAATCTGCTCATACAGGGCCAGCTGTATTTCCGGGTCGTCCATCGGAATCAGCGCGCGCGCATGTCCCATGTCGATTCGCCTGTTCTTCAGTCCCATCTGCACTTCCGCGGGCAGCTTCAGGAGCCGCAGGTAGTTGGCGACGGTGGCCCGTTTTTTCCCCACCCGCTCGCTCAGGGCTTCCTGCGTATATCCCTTTGTATCCATCAGCTTCTGGTAGGTCAGGGCAATTTCGATGGCGTTCAGGTCTTCCCGCTGGATGTTTTCAATCAGGGCGATTTCGGCCACGTTTTCATCGGCGGCGGTCTTGATATAGGCCGGCACCTGTTGCAGTCCGGCCTTCAGGGCAGCGCGGTAGCGGCGTTCCCCCGCGATAATCAGGTACCGGTCCTGCGCTATTTCCTTGAGCGTGACCGGCTGGATGATGCCGTAGGTGCGGATGGAGGCCGCCAGTTCTTCCAGCGCGTCGTTTTCAAAAACCGTGCGGGGCTGGTCGGGATTCGGTTCGATTTTGCTCAGTTCGATTTCGCTGATGGACGACGAGCCGCCCGTTTTCGGTTCATCCACGGTAAGCAGCGCGTCCAGACCGCGTCCCAGCCGGCTTTTAATCGGTTTCGCCATGTCCCGTGAGTTTATTTTTTTCAATCAGTTCCTGAGCCAGTTGCATGTGATTGGCCGAGCCTCTCGATTCGGCGTCGTAGAGCAGCACCGGCTGTCCGAAACTGGAAGCCTCTACCAGTTTCACGTTCCGCTGAATCACCGTCTCGAACACCAGGTCCTGGAACCTCCGGTTGACTTCTTCGTAGATTTCGTTGGCGACCCGCAAACGGGCGTCGTACATGGTCACCAGAAAGCCTTCGATTTCCAGTTCCCGATTCAGTTTGGACTTGATGAGCTTGACGGTATTCAGCAGCTTGCTGATGCCCTCCAGCGCAAAGTATTCGCACTGCATGGGGATGATGACCGAATCGGCGGCTGTCAGGGCGTTGACGGTAATCAGTCCCAGCGAGGGCGAGCAGTCAATCAGGATGAAATCGTATTCATCCTTCAGGGGATGAAGGACTTTTTTCAGCGTGTATTCCCTGCCGTCCATGTTGAGCATCTCAATTTCGGCGCCCACCAGGTCGATGTGGGAGGGCAGGACTTCCAGCCCGTCCAGTGCGGTGGGTACAATCACCCTGCGACAGTCTTCGCCGTTGACCAGACAGTCATAGAGCGAACGTTCGGACTTTTTCACGTCGATGCCCAGTCCCGACGAGGCATTGGCCTGCGGGTCGGCGTCGACGACCAGTACTTTTTTTTCGTAGGCGGCCAGCGAGGCAGCCAGATTGATGGCGGTAGTTGTCTTGCCAACTCCTCCCTTTTGGTTTGCTAATGCGATAATTTTTCCCATAATTTTATTTATAACCAAGATGAAAACCTTTCATGTCGAAATGATTAGTGACGTATCCGTTTCCTGTTTTCCCTGACATGTCGGACTATGCAAAGTTACAGGATTTTTCTTTCACGGAAACACTTTGCGGCTGATTTTATAAAAGTTGTTGATTTTCTTGACGGTAGAGCAGGGCGTATAGGCGTCATGGCAGTGCACAAGCACCTGATTGCGGGCTGCCGCCTCGTCGAGCAGCCGGATTTTTTCGTCGTACGACGTCATCGGACACACGTCGTAGGCCGAAATCCACGGGGGAGAGACCTGCGCGGCAATCGGAATCACGTCGCCGGCAAAGACGGCGGTCGATTCGTCCGTCTGCACGTAAGTCACAAGCTGGCCGGACGTATGTCCTTCGTAGAGGCGCAGCCGGACGCCTTCGCACAGGTCGCAGTCGGCCCCGACCAGTCGAAGCTTGCCGGCTTTTTCAATGCCCTCCATGTTCTCCGGGAAATAGGATTCCGCCTCCAGCGGATGCGGGTTCAGGGCGTTTTCCCACTGCGCCCGGCCTACCCAGCAGACGGCTTCCGGAAAGACCGGCACAATCCGGTCATTCTCCCTCCGCGTCACCTGTCCGCAATGGTCAAAATGCAGGTGCGTCAGCACAATATCGGTCACCTGCCCGGGCGAAATCCCGCGCACGCGGAGCGCCTCGCGCAAGTCCGTCAGGCCGTGAAAATCATACGAAGTCGACCGGAGCTGTTCCAGTTGCTTGTCGCCCACGCCGGTGTCAATCAGAATCACGCGACCGCACCGCGTAAGCGTCAGTCCGGCATGCATGGCCAGACGGCAACGGTGGCCGTCGTCCACCGGGTACCGCCGACTCCATGCCCGCTGCGGAATGGCGCCAAACATGGAACCTCCGTCCGCATGAAAATAACCGGTGGCGATTAATTGAAATGTATTTCCTGTCATATGTCTGTGTCTCTTCAGCACTTGTTGAAGACAAGCGTCAATCCCTGTTTCCGGTAGTATTCAAACATGTGGTCGGAACTGATAAGCGATAACTTTTCGGTGATGGCCGAGGATATGGGTGTCTATCAAATAACGCATCTCTCTTCCTCCTATTTCATTACGGCACGCATGTCGAGAATTTTACCTATCCCGTCAGGATGTTGTCATAACCACTCTGCCGATTTCGAGACTTTACGGTCGGACTTGACAAGTTCGTCAATATACGCGCGACTGTCTGCTCGACGTTTAGCGCGTTCTTCCGCTTCGCGCTGCTTTTTTCCGGCTT
>JAISEZ010000227.1 GCA_031263835.1 Tannerella sp. | reverse complement strand
GTCCGAACAGGATACCCAATCCAATCGCTATCGCAACCTGTCCCAGCAGGGAAATTCTTATTTTCTTCATGTGCAACACAATTTCGTAATATGCAAAACTTGCCGGAAACGGCGAACGCACCTGTTCCGCAGACGCCGTTTCCAAGTGACAAAAGTAATGGAATTATTTGGAACGGGCACAAAAAGCCGGTGCATTTCAGATTAGCATGCCCGGAAAGGCAACACACGGACAATAACCTGTTGTGTTTTGTAAATAGTTGATATTATTAAAGTTATATATAACCGTCCCTGCGAACTGCGAGGGATTGCGAGGCACGAAGCAGAGCAAAGCAGGAAGCAATCCGGTCGTGCGACAGAAAGTGATTTCCTTAGCGCTAATGAATGATTCCCGATCGTCCGGGAAGTCTTCCCGGACCACGGTGAAAGCTTTCCGGACGCAGATGAAAGCCTTTTGAATAATGGGAGAATGAGCGGATGAGTCAATGAGCAAATGAATTGGCTCATTCTCACATTTAAATCACCCTCTCCTGCCGGACGTTTTTTTTCATCGCTCATTCACCGTTTATCATTACTTCACTTGCTAAAGGCTCTTTGCCGGTTGCGGCAAAAGTGTTTTGCCGGTTGCGGCAAAGATGCTTTGCTGCCTCGGGCAAAAATGCTTTGCCGGTTGCGGCAAAGATGTTTTGCCGCAACCGGCAAAGGGACTTTACCGAATTGTACTTTTTCAACCGACCCTAACAGGATAGTGGTTAATGCTCTGATTCACATGATTAATAATGATTAGTGGTTAATGGTTAATGATTAATGATTAGTATGGTGACGGTCCTGTAAACAATTCATAAGAGATGAGTACAGGTGCCCGGAACCGGCTTGCTCACTAACCATTAACCGTTAACCGTTAACCACTATTCTTTGTCTTTGAACTTTCAGTCAACGGTTTTAATCCATTTTCTGTCCACGTTCAGGTGTGTCTCCGCAGCGTCTTTCAGGATAATCTGCGGACTGTCGTCGTCAGCCTCTTCGATTCTGATGCCCTCCATGGCGACCTGCGTCACGTCGTCGAAGACATAAGCCGGACGGTAATCCTTTTTCTCTGCCCGAATGCTGACATTTTTCAGTGTGACGCCTTTCGCGTGGCGCACGTACAGTCCCCAGGCCGGAAGCTCGCCGAACATGTTGTATTCCGGATAGAAATGTTCATACTCGGGCACATCCTTGAGCCGGTACAGAGGGATATAGGCAGTTCCTTCATCGCCGCGGCCGGGGTAGGTGATGTCGATGTTCTCCAGCAGGACATTCTCAACATAATAACCCGGTATGCCCGTGATGGAGGCCGGACAGAGGTTGTGGTGGTAGGGATAGGAGTATCCCGGATGCCGCATTTCGTAAGCCATGTCGGGGCGTTCCCAGGCCACCTGCGCGCGGACATTGCGGATGACGACGTTTTTCAGCGTACCGACTTTTCCGTCGGTGTTGCGGTGGCCAAGACGGAGAAAGAAGACGTTCCACGAATTGCGCACGGTCACGCCGTCGAACAGGATGTCTTCCATGATGCCCCCGTCAACCGATTCCAGCGCAATGGCCGACCGATAGGTGTCATAGACTTCGATATTCCTGAAGGTAACGCCTTTGGCCGCCGCGCCCGAACCGAACTTGACGGCGCTGGCATTGGAGCGGATGGTGCAGTTTTCGACCGTAATATCATAACTGATCGGCCATTTCAGGCAGATTCCGTCGTCGGCGCAGTCAATGAAGCAATTCGTCATCCGCACGTTGCGGCTGCCGAAAATATCATAGCCGTCGTTATTGGCATAGGCATTGCTGACAAGGCGGGTGCGCTCGACAATCACATCCTCGCAATGAGCGATGTATACCACATGCATGGCGCCGTTACGGATATTGAAATCCTGCAGAAGCACATCCCGGCAGCCGTTGAAACTGATAAGCACCGGACGCGTACTTTCCCTGGGGCGACGGCTTGGCGTATCGTAATTCTTTTCGTCGATTATTCCGGCATAGTAGAGGCTGTCTACCCTGAGCGCCAAAAGGCGTCCCTGTCCGTCGACCGTTCCCTCGCCGGTGATGGACACGCGGGTCGCGTTATTGCAGCTAATCAGCGGGACGGCCTGCGTAGCGGCCGGGTCGGGATAGTAATCGTAAGGATTGGTACTGCCCAGCACAACGGCGCCCTTCTCAAGATGGAGATGCACGTTGGACTTCAGTTCAAAACGGCCTGTCAGGAAACGGCCTTCGGGTATTACTACCCGGCCTCCTCCGGCTTTGGTTGCGGCATCGACCGCCGACTGGATGGCTTGCGTATTGAAGGTGACGCCATCGGGTTTGGCTCCGTATTTCAGGACATTAAATTCTTTCTCGCCGGCTACCTGAGCCGTCGCTGCCGCCCATGTACAGCACAGCACTAAAATAACAGAAACTGTTTTTCCCATTGTTTGTTTCATTTTATATATTACAAAAAGTACGGTTTGTTGTCCGGAAAACGAACAGACACGGAAAACCCCTAAAGACGTCGTTCATAATCTCTCTGCGGCCGCTCTCGTAGAGAGCAGTCGTGCAGCAGAAAAAATCCCTGTGTACCGGAATTGCTCAGGTACACAGGGAAAGAAATGTTCGGCAGGTTGTGATTGGTATAACCGAAAAGATCGAAATAGGCATCTCCCGAACCCGGAATATCCTTTGCCAGTCTGTTGCCGAACCGTTCGGTCATCAACGCATACCGGTAATCATTTACGCTTTTGATTGCCGTCGTCCGTTTAGAATGTTTTTCCTTTTATTAATTGCCTGACGGCATCCGTCAGCGTCTGTTCCGCCTCTCCGGTGACGGGACTGGATTTGATTTCATATCCGCCCTGCCGGTAAGCCTCATCCGTCCCGATATAGGACGGGCCGTAGTCGCCGTATGCCGCCATGGATACGGCCAAATCCGGCCGCATGGCTTTGGCCGCCAGCTGGTATTCGACAAACAGTTCGCCGGGCATGAATAATACACAAGCCTTCCCGATGCGCAGGCAGGCAATGTCGATGCGTTTTCCGGCCGACTGTCTTTTCGCCCAGACGACCTGACTTACGTTATTGGCATAGAAATAGGGGCCGTCCGGCGACTTGAACCGTTTTTCCACCTCCCGAATATACGTTTCGGAAACGGGCAGGCTCACCGGTACGGTATTCCAGTCCATGTCCGGCGCACCGACCGGAAGCATGACCCGTTCATTCCAGGCGCGTTCCATGCCGTCGGCCAGCCGTTGCGCCAGCATCAGCCGATTCTCGTGCGAGCCGTCGTTGTATTTCCCGGCGCCGATGTTTCCTCCCGCGCCGGTGAAATGAACGTGCAAGGCGTCCGGGAGGGCCAGCTGGCGGTAGAAACGCGCAACGCCCGGAAAATCGGGATTGGCAATGCCCGTCAGATAATAACTCTGCGGGTGGGTGGCGTAGAAGGTCAACACGGCAACCGGCGCCTGTCCGTTCCAGAAACCGAGCAGGGTGACGTCCGGGTCAACCAGGCCTTCCGGTTCGGCACGCAGGGCCGGATTCCTGCAGGCCGTACTTCTCATTTCTCCGACTTGTCCGTCCTTTACGATCCGGCGGTTGGAGGCGACCTGATAGACCGGGGCTTTTCCCGTGCCGATGTGCGTCACCGGCTGCATCCGGCCGATGGATTCCCGTACCGCCTTGGCCAGCCTGTCCAGAAAGGTGCGTGCAAAATAGCTTTCAAAGCAGTGCGGTTCAACGCCCAGCTCCCGCATGACCTTCTCGGCCGAGAAGTCGCAGATCGGAGCGTCGTGCTGATGCAGGGTATGGACGGCGACCCTGTCCGGAGTTGTTCCGGCGGCGGCGGCCAGCGCGTCTTTGAAAACGTCCTGGCTTTCGTTGGCGATGCCGATCCAGTCAATCGCACACAGGACAACCGGCTTACCGGCTCCGGACAGCACGATCCCTCTTGCCCGCAGACCCAGATCCCACGAATGGAGCATCTGTCCGTACGTGAGCTGACTGCCCGCCGGCGGGGTAGCGTCCACGTCGAAGGTGGCGATTCGCAGTGTTCCTTCCTCTTTCCGCGTGTCGGAATCGGCCGGCAGGCTGTTGATTTCCGCCGTTTCCCCGTATGCAGGCATATGACCGGATACGGCCGCCGCTGCAGACGCGGCTGAAAGAGTGGCGATAAAACGGCGACGGTTGACGGATTTCATGGCTGTACCTTGCTTAACTGATCCCTGTTTTCATACAGTTTCATGATGGCGTTGACGACGTCGTCCATGTCGGACTTCGCGCCCAGCAACGGCCCGGAAGCCCATAACATCAGCATCTCTTCGCTGCATATCCTGTCGCATACCGGACAGTCGAGTTCTTCCCGATACTGTTTCAGTCGCGCCGGCGAATACATGGCCCTGTATTCCTTCAGCCCGAGGATATGATCCACCCACGGCGCCCGGTGCAGTCCCTCCGATATGTAGGGAGAGAGGCTCACGCCTTCGGCGGCAAGCGCTTTCAGGAATATATTCCTGTCTACGCCGTTAAAGTGTTCCTTGCGGTAGCCCATGGTGTAGAGGTAGAACGAACCGCTTTCGGTACCGTCATACAGTTTCTGGGGTACTACGCCGGGACAGGCTTTCAGCTTGGAGGTCAGATAAGCGGCATTTTCATTGCGTCGCTTCCACTGCGCTTCGGCGTTGACCAGCTGGGCGACCAGCATCGCTCCTTCCAGTTCGTTCATCCGGTATTTGGAGCCGATGGTCTCGTTTTTCCCGCTGCGCGAAGTGCCGTGATTCTGTACCGTGTAGCATTTTTCCATCAGGGCTTCGTCATTCCCGACGATGGAACCGCCCTCGCCGCAGGAGATGGTCTTGCTCGACTGGTGGCTGAAACATCCCACATCGCCGATCGTGCCCAGCCGTTTGCCCCGGAACTGCCCGAGATGCGCCTGACAGGCGTCTTCAATCACATAAAGGTGATGCTGTTTGGCGATGGCCAGGATGCTGTCCATGTCACACGGCTGTCCCATGATGTGAATGGGCATGAGGGCTTTGGTATTGGGGGTGATGCGTTTGGCGACGATGGCCGGGTCAAGCTGGAACGATTCCCGGTCGATGTCCACCGGCACCGGCAACGCCCGGCTGACCAGAATGGAGGCAATCGTCCCCATGTCGGTGTAAGGGCTGGTGATGACTTCGTCGCCCGGGCCGATGCCCAGGGCCTCGACGCACGTATTGAGCGACTGCGTGCCGGAACCCGTGGCTACGCAATATTTTGCCTGCAGCATGGCGGCCCATTCCTTCTCAAAGGTAGCTACGGTACCGTTCTCCGGGTTGTTGATGCGGCACCACAGCCGGCTCCTGACGGTTTTGGCCACGGCGTCCACCACTTTCTCGTCCACATAGGGCCATTCAGGCCACTTTTTGTTTTTGCGCACGGGATTTCCTCCCAGAATAGCTAATTTGTCTTTCGTGTCCGTCACTCCTCCAAAAACGGGAGTAACTCCCAGTACAAGTCCTGCCGAGGCAGCAGATACCGTGCCGATAAAACGGCGGCGATTCAATTCCCTGTTTTCCATATTCACTCTATTTTTGTTATTTTATGACAAAGGAACTGTATTAATCAAGCCGCATGAGTCAAATTCGCGTCTTTTTCTCCTCAAAAAGCGTCAATCTCAGTAAATGGCAGTTATACTTCGCGCGGTTCGGTTTTCATTTCTTATCATAATTCATGATTCATAATTCATAATTCTATTTATGAATCCCCGTCAGGGGAACCCTATCAATAGAAAAACGTATGCAGCTCATCTGTTATTCCCTGACGGGGAATGCACAAAACCTTCCCGCACGCAGTATAACTACTAACTTTTTCATACACAAAACGGCAGTCCCGTCAACTGCCATTTTACCGATTGCTATTCATCACTAACCACTAATCACTAATCACTAATCATTAATTTCTTCTTTCCTGTGTGGTGTCACAAAAAAAACACTTACATTTGCAAGATTTTTAGGATGTACATAAAAAGTAGAAAGAAAAACAATGAATGTAATTAACAAGACGATTGATTTGGGAGATGGAAGAAGCATCACCCTGGAAACCGGGAAACTGGCCAAGCAAGCCGACGGTTCGGTAACTGTTCGAATGGGTAACACCGTATTGCTGGGCACCGTATGTGGCGCCAAGGAAGCCACCCCCGGTACGGATTACATGCCTTTACAGGTAGATTACAAGGAGAAATTTTCGGCCTTTGGCCGTTTTCCGGGAGGTTTTACGCGCAGGGAAGGCAAGCCCTCCGACTATGAAATACTGACCTCCCGTCTGGTTGACCGCGTGTTGCGCCCGCTGTTTCCGGACAATTACCATGCCGAAGTGTTTGTAAATATCATCCTGTTCTCCGCCGACGGCGAAGACATCCCCGATGCCTTGGCTGGACTGGCCGCCTCGGCCGCCCTGGCCGTATCGGACATCCCGTTCAACGGCCCGATTTCGGAAGTGCGTGTCGGGAGGGTAAACGGGAAATACATCGTCAACCCCACCTACAGCCAGCTTGAGAAGGCCGACATCGACATCATGGTGGGCGCCACCCTTGACAACATCATGATGGTGGAGGGCGAAATGGACGAAGTGCAGGAAGCAGACATGCTGGAAGCCATCAAGGTGGCGCACGAAGCCATCAAGGAACACTGCCGCGTGCAGATGGAACTGATGGAAGCCTGCGGCAAAACCGTCAAACGCGAATACTGTCACGAGGAGAACGACGAAGACCTGCGCAAGGCCGTACACGACGCCTGCTATGCAAAAGCCTATGCCATTGCCGTATCGGGAACCGACAAGCAGGCGCGCGCCGAAGCCTTTGAAGCCATCGTAACGGAGTTCAGGGCCGCCTACACCGAGGAGGAACTCGAAACCAAAGCTCCCATGATTGACCGCTACTATCATGACGTGGAAAAGGAAGCCATGCGCCGCGCCATTCTGGACGAGGGCAAGCGGCTCGACGGACGCAGGACGACGGACATCCGCCCGATATGGATTGAAACCGACTACCTGCCCGGCCCGCACGGCGCCGCCGTATTCACGCGCGGCGAAACGCAGTCGCTGACAACCGTCACGCTGGGAACGAAAACGGACGAGAAAATCGTCGACGACGTACTGGTTCACGGCAAGGAACGCTTCCTGCTGCACTACAATTTCCCGCCCTTCTCCACCGGCGATGCCAAGGCGCAGCGCGGTGTCGGCCGTCGCGAAATAGGCCACGGCAACCTCGCGCACCGCGCCCTCAAGCGGATGCTTCCGGAAAACTATCCCTACGTCATCCGCGTGATTTCCGACGTCCTGGAATCCAACGGCTCGTCGTCCATGGCCACCGTCTGCGCCGGAACGCTGGCGCTCAGGGATGCCGGCGTGCAGATTCGCAAGCCCGTATCGGGCATTGCCATGGGACTGATTTCCGAAAACAGGGGAACCAATTACGCCATCCTGTCGGATATTCTGGGCGACGAAGACCATCTGGGCGACATGGACTTCAAGGTGACCGGCACCAGAGACGGCATCACCGCCACGCAAATGGACATCAAAGTCGACGGACTTTCGTACGAAATACTCGAAAAAGCGCTGGCGCAGGCCAGAGAAGGCCGCATACACATTCTGGGGAAAATCATGGAAGCGCAGCCCGAAACGCGTCCCGACCTGAAACCTCACGCTCCGCGCATTGAAGTCCTGACCATCGGCAAGGAATTTATCGGCGCCATCATCGGCCCGGGCGGGAAAATCGTTCAGGGCATTCAGGAGAAAACCGGCGCAACCATTTCCATCGACGAAATCGAGGGCGTGGGCATTGTCGAAGTGGCAGGCGTGAACAAGGAATCAATCGACGCCGCCCTGAGAGCCATCCGTCTGATTGTGGCCGTACCCGAAATCGGTGAAACCTACGACGGTAAAATCTCGTCGATTATGCCCTACGGCGCATTTGTGGAGTTCATGCCCGGCAAGGACGGACTGCTGCACATCTCGGAAATGGACTGGAAACGGCTGGAGACGGTCGAGGAAACCGGCCTGAAAGAAGGCGATTCCATCACCGTCAAGCTGGTAGACGTCGACCCGAAGACCGGCAAGTTCAAGCTCTCCCGCAAGGCGCTTCTTCCCAAGCCGGAAAATTATCACGAAGCCGACCGTTCGCAGCGTCCTCCGCGTCATGACGGGGGGAAC
>JAISEZ010000210.1 GCA_031263835.1 Tannerella sp. | reverse complement strand
ATAACTCTGCCAGCCGGTGTTCTTCAGCCAAACCGTTTTACAGCCCAGGGAAGCTGCCGGGAGGATGTCCTTATCATACGAATCGCCAATCACCGCCACTTCGCAGGCCTGCAGGTGCAGCGCCTCCAGACCCAGTCTGAAAATCTGCGGGTCGGGTTTGCGGACTCCGCACACCGCCGATTCGATGACAACCGGAAAATAGGCATCCAGTCCGAAGTCCTTCAACACGGACGCCATATTCCCGTAAAAATTGGACACCAGCGCCAGCGGATATGTTTCGGAAAGCGCGGCAATCACGGGACGCGCCGCCTCCACCGAACGCCGCGCAAAGGCATATCCGAACGCCGCGATACGCTGTTTCAGTTCCGGCGTGGCCTGTTTCGCCGTCAGCAGCTGATGCGCCCTGAGCCATTCAATCTGAAGGTCTGCTTTCAGCTGCAACATGTCCGAAAAGGTATGATGAGGCTGTATAATCGGATGTTTGCCCAGTGTCCGTTCTCCGTGAACGTAGGCCTCCCGGAAAGCCTCCTTCGTCACCGGCGCCTGTTCCGCGCGGTACGCCTGCCAGAGCACCTCCGACCAGTGCACGCCATTGCTGTCAATGGTGCCGCCATAGTCGAAAATAAGGCCCCTGACGGATATTGGATAGCGTGTCATGGCCGGGAGGACAGCTGTTTTCCGAAGACCGCGCAGAAACGTTCGTGCGTGAACACCATGTATGCCAGCATGACATTGAGTACGGTCAGCTCGAACACGAAATACAGCCACGGCATGTCAGTCAGCAGGGCGATAAACAGCGCCAGTACGCGCGTGTTGAACGAGAGCATGTTCGCATATTTCATCAGCGGAAGGCTCTTTTTGCGAAACGCCTTCCGGAAATGTGCCGGTATTTCGCCGCGATATTTTTCGCGGAGCAGTTCAGCCATACGCCGGAAACCGGGCGCCCAGGCTTCCTGTCCCGCAGTGTATTGAAGATAGAAGTATTCAACCGGCTTGCGTATCCCGTCGCGCTTCCACGTCAGTTTCCGGTAGTTTTCCTTCAGCACGGACGTATCGGACAGTTCGCTTCCGGATTCTCCCTTCAGGAAGTGCAGATGGATGTTCCGGTAATAATCCGCCATGGCGGCCTGTTTGCTGTGGCAAAATCCCGTAACGGCGGCCAGCAGCCATATCCACCAGCTCCACAGCGGCATCAGGCGGAAGCAAATCGCGGCATAGATGGTGACGAACCATATTTCGCCGCTTGCGCCGTCCAGAATCCGTCCGAGCGGCGTCTTCCTGCCGGTCATGCGCGCCAGTTGTCCGTCGGCGCTGTCGTACGAGTTTGCCCAGACAAGCAGCAGCATCCCGAAAATATTCACTTTCAGATTGGGAAAATAAAAACAGATGCCCGCCGCTATCCCGATGACGATGCTTATCACCGTGACGGTGTTGGGCGAAACGCCCAGCCTGTTAAAAAACAGCGCCCAGCGATAGCCTACCGGACGGTAGAAATGAAGGTCAATAAATTCTTCCGTATCCATCGACTTGAGCGTGGATTCCATTTCCCTTTTCATGCGTTTATCTTTCATTCATTCAAAAATTCAATGATTCAATAGATTCAATAATTCAATAATTCAGCTGTTTCGTGAACGGATTTCCCGGAGGATACATGCGGCGATGTGCGGCACGGCGCTGTCGCGGCAGGGTGCGAAACTCGGCCAGTCGTTGAAGTCTATCAGCCGGATGACGCCGTCTTCGGACACGATACAGTCGCCGCCGTAGATTCGGATATTCAATGCCTCCGCCGCTTCGTCGCCGAGCGCCTGAAGCGTTTCTTCCGCAAACGGGTAGCCTTTGGCCGTTCCGTTGATTTGCTCCAGCCCGAACTTGCTGTGCTGCGTGTCCGAGGGGTAGAACCAGTAGAAAAAGGCGCCGCCGGCGATGCCGTAAAACTTGACCAAATCGCCCGCGAGATGTTCATTCACGACAGCCGTTTCGATGCCCCGCAGGGCAAATTCCTTCAGGATGTCTTTCGCCTCGCCGGGATGCCGCACATAGGTCACGTCCTCGCGGTGTATCGCATGGAAATCACCCCGCTTGACCCAGCAGTGATGGAAGCCGGCCTCTTCGATGGCTTCGACCGGGTCTTCGCCGGTTCGGAGAAACAGGCTGCGCGGATGGGGAATCCCGTGCGTGAGCAACAGCCGCGTCATCTTTTCGCGCGCACAGTTTTCAATCCCGTAGGCGGAATTGACGACTAACCGCCCCTCGTCTTCGAATTGCTGCAATTTGCGGATGGACTGGCAGTCGCGCACCATACTGAAGAGAACATTTTCAGGGATTTCCCGCGTCAACAGGTCGGATTCGATGTATTCGTTCACCGCATACCCCTTGTCGCGTAAATGTTCCGCCGTTTGCATAAAAACGGCGGCGTCATTTCCTATATGATTCGGGGAAAACAAATTTCCCCGGCGGATACCGGCAATCGTCTGTTTCGTCATGCGTATGTTTTTATACTGCACGCAGCATGGTTTTGTGCATGGGTACGACCGCTGTTCCTGCCGGTCGACAGGACGATTCGGGAATGGAGGTCGGTTTTTCAGGCGTGCGAGAATTTCTATAATATGCTAACAAATAGCATATTACCCCCCCCCCTATCAAATATTTTTTAATAATTGGGGCTCTCAGAGGCGTCCATCTAAGCACGGAGGCCGGTTCCTCTGCGGAACGCAGTGTCTTCTCTGTGTAGGGAAAAGAAGTTACGCGGAGACCACAGAGGCACCGGTCTCCGTGTTCTCCGTATCTCTGTGTTGATAATTGATTCTTTATGTTCATAATATAAAATCATGTCGCGCAAAGCATAGAAAAACGACCCCCAAAGATAATGAAAAAAAACGATGTAGTGCCGTTTCTCTATCAAGAAAG
>JAISEZ010000192.1 GCA_031263835.1 Tannerella sp. | reverse complement strand
CGGACGCAATCCTGCAAAAAGTGGCCCGTCAGCATTGCTGACGGACGCAGTCCTGCAAAAACTGCTCCGTCAGCATTGCTGACGGTCACAATCCGGTCAGGATTCCCTCCGTCAGCATTGCGACTGCCTTGAATCAGGACGGAGGAAATCAGATTTCGACCGGCGCAACAATTTGAATTGCACCCATGTTTTTTGAGGTTTTTTTTATGTGCAGAATAGTTGTATCTTTGTTCCCGAATAGAATATTAATTTATAGAATTATGAAGTATAGATTGTTTAGTATGACAGTATGGCTGTCGGCGCTGTGTATGGGATTCACAGCCTGTGGTGACAAGGAAAATACGGAGGATAACAATTACGCTAAGGTAATTGCCGGAACGTATAAGGGAAATTTGCTGATGGGCGGCGCGCCGATTGGCGAGAACACAGAGATCACGATCACGCGCGATGATGACAACCATGCAACCCTGAAGATGAACAAAGAAGTGATGACATTGCCCGTAAATATCGCGTGCAAAACGGATGTGACATTCGTCGGCAATCAGTATCGTATTTCGGGAAATACCACGTTCGAAATGGGCGAAGGCGTTTCGGTGCCTGTGACTGTAAACGGCACGATTGACGGCGCCGGGAAAGCGACCATAAACATAAATGTGGAGGTTCCGAATATAGGGCCATTGGCGGTTGTTTTTGACGGACAAAGGTAGTGAATGCGCTGAAACAGTTGTTTTCGGTAGCAGTGATGGCGCTTATGGCGCCATCCTGCATCCGGGACGAAGCCCCGAATCCGGAGGCGGACATCCTTGCGCTTGTCTTTCCGGAAAACAGTCTGCGAACGGGAGAGGTAGAGATATACAACGATTACATAGTGGCTTATCCGAGGTCGAAGGTCAATCTGAGGGATTCGGCCATCGCCCGGCTCGAAGTGTCGCCGGGTGCGACGTGGGAGCGGATTGCCAGCCCGCAGACGGGCGATACGCTGTTTTACGTCGAAGTGACCTCCGAAAGCCGGCAGTACATGAAACGGTATGCCGTCATGCAGGTGGCGAGCTTCCCGGAGATATTCAGTTTTGAGACATGGACAAGGCCCGGCACGAATTTCCTGTATGAAAATCCGAAGGAAGGCTCCCTGCAGTGGTATTCGAGCAACAACGGCGCGGCGATAGCATGGAGCAGTCCGGGAAAACCGGCGGAGGACTATCCCGTCCGCCGGACGACGCTCAACGGGAGCACGGCGATGGAACTGCGGACGATGGCCGGGCCGGGAAACATCGCCGGAGGAGTCGTTTTCATTCCCTGCCTGGCAGGTTCCGCCTATCTGGGCGGTTTCAATGCGCTGACGGGACTGACAAATCCCCTGCGGGCAACCTTCTTCGGCGTCCCCTTCGACGGCGGAAAGCCGACCCGGCTCACGGGATACTACCTTTTCAGAGAAGGAACGGAAGACTATATCCTGCCTGACGGGACGCGCGACGGGACGAAACGCGACCGGTGCGACATCTACGCGGCGCTGTTCAAGGCCGGCGAGGGTCCGGAACAGTTCCTGTACGGCGACAATATCGGCGATTCGCCACGGGTCATCGCGCGGGCCAAAATCGGGAAAGAAGGAATCGTGACCGACCGGGCGGTTTTCTTCGATGTGGAATTTGACTATACGTACCCGACGCCTTTTTCGTGGGAAGAACTGGAAAATCAACAGTACCGGCTGACCATCGTGTGCGCCTCCAGCAGCCGGGGACAGTTTTACGAAGGCCGTCCGGGAAACACGCTGATTGTGGACGACCTGCGGCTGTATTACGAAGCGGCGAAAGACGGTAATGAGCGAATTTTTGAATCCTTGAATTTTTGAATCTTATGAAAATGAAATACGGCGTATGGGCGATGATTGCGGCGCTCAGCCTTCCACTCTGCCGGTTGCAGGCGCAGGCGGCATTTCCCGCTTGGGAATATAAAATCAACGGTGGACTCAACATCGGCGGGACGTCTCCCCTGCCCCTGCCCGCGGAGATACGGACGATTTCCTTTTCGCCCCGCATGCCCTCGCCCCACGTGGCGCTCGAAACCATCTACCGGCTCAACCCCCGCTGGGGCATATCCACACAAATCACGCTCGACTACAAGGGCTTTAAGGTCGACGATCAGGTGAAAAACCTGTACACCGAAATCGAAATGGACGACGAGATGTACACCGGGTCTTTCACGGGGAAAAATACGACCCGGATACACAACTGCTTCATCACGCTGCCGGTGGCCGCCACCTGCCGGCTGAGCGAGCGCTGGGAAGTGCAGGCCGGGGTATACATTGCCTATCTGTACACCGCCTCCTTCAAGGGCTCCGCCTCGGACGGATACATCCGCCAGGGCAATCCGGTGGGCGAAAAGACGATTGTCGACCGCGCATCATTCGATTTCTCGGACAGGCAGCGCCCGTTCGACTACGGTCTGCTGGTTGCCGGCGAATGGAGCTTCAGCCGGCGGTTTGCCGTAAGGGGACAGATTGCCTGGGGACTGACTCCGGCTTTCCCGTCGAACTTTACGGGTATCCCCTACAAAATGTACCACATCTACGGAACGCTGGGACTGAGCTACCGCCTGAATACGAAGTAATATTTGCCGGACACTTCCGGAGACTGTCATCATGCTACCTTCCGGGAAACTTTCCTGCGAAACAGGAATTGCACCTGTCCGAAGCATTTATATCACCTTTTTGAATTTCAGTCGCATGGAGTTCGCCAGTAAAAACACGTCGGAGAGCGCCATGGAAGCTGCGGCGACGGTGGGCGTCAGGAAACCGCAGGCGGCCACCGGAATCGCAATCACGTTGTAGATGAAGGCCCAGAACAGATTTTCCCTTATCGTGACAAACGTATGTTTTCCCAGTCCCAGCGCCAGCGGAAGACGTTTCAGCGAGGCGTCCAGAAGCAGTATGTCGGCCTGCTGCATGGCAATCCGGGTGGCGTCGCTCAGGGAAATGCCGAGGTGTGCCGTGGCCAGTGCCGGCGCGTCGTTGATGCCGTCGCCCACCATCGCCGTCGGAGCCGTACGCATCAGTTCCTTCAGGACGGCCGGTTTCTGTTCCGGCGTCTGTCCGGCATAAACGGTTTCAATGCCCAGTTTCCGGGCGACCTTCCGGCATTTGTCCTCCTGATCGCCGCTGACGATTACCGGACGGATGTGCATCCGCTTCAACTGTTCAATGACTTCCTGCGCTTCCGGCCGCACTTCTTCCTGCAGGTCTATCCAGCCGACAGGCTTCCGGTCGCGGGTGATGTACAGGGAGTGACCGGGCAGGGAAGAAACGCCGTCCATAGCGTGCGCGGCGCCGATGAAAATCGCGGCGCCGTCCGCCGTGCGGCCGGAAATGCCTTTCCCCCGAATCTCCGTTACGCTCGCCATTTCGACGGGAACGGCGTCTTTCCAGCTTTTCGTGATGCAGCGGGCGACGGGATGGGAAGAATGTTTTTCCAGTGCGACGGCAAGGGATTTCAGTTCATCCTCCCTGTTTTCGAGCGAGGCAAAAGCCGTAATGACCGGCTCGCCGGTTGTCAGCGTACCCGTTTTGTCGAAAGCGATTTGCCGGATTCGGGTGCATGCTTCCAGCGGCTGCATGCCCTTGATGAGAATCCCGTTTTTGGCCGCCCGTCCCATCCCGACCATCAGCGCCAGCGGCGTAGCCAGCCCCATCGCGCAGGGGCAGGCGATGACGGCAACCGAAATGCCGTACATCAGCGCGTTGACGGGCGAAACGGCCATGAACAGGTACCAGACGAAGAAGGTCGCGAAGGCAATCAGCAGGACAACCGGTACGAAGACGGCGCTGATGCGGTCGGCCAGCTGCTGCATGGCCGTTTTTTCGTTCTGCGCCCGTTTCACCAGTTCGATGATATGCGCCAGCGCCGTATCCCTGCCGACGGCGGTGACCCGCATCTTTACCGTGCCCGATTCGAGGAGGGCGCCGCCGGTCAGCGCCTCGCCCGTGCGCTTATGAATCGCATCGCTCTCGCCCGTCAGCATGGCTTCGTTCACGGACGCCTCGCCCCAGACGATGCAGCCGTCCGCCGGGACCTGATCGCCGGCGTTGATCAGCACGCGGTCGCCGGCCTGCAACCGGCTGTTGTCGATGATGACTATTTTCTCCGCCTTCCGGTTGAAAAGAATCTTCCGGGCAGTTGTTTTTTGCAGCCTGACCAGGTCGGCGATGGACGAAGAGGTCTTTTCCACCACCTTCTCCTCGATGAAACGGCCCAACAGAATCAGGGTGACGATGGAGGCCGAGGATTCGAAAAACAGGTAGTGATGCGCCTGTTCGCCGTACAGAATCATGCCCGTCAGGCTGTAGGCATAAGCGGCTGTCGCGCCCAGCAGAATCAGCACGTTCATGTCCGGCATCCGGTTGAGCAGTGAACGGACGGCCGGTTTTCCGAAGCTGATCAGTCCCGTAAGGTAAACGGGTAGGGAAAGAAGGAACTGCAGGCGGGGATTCGCCCAGACGGAATCGGGCCAGACCATGTGCAACAGCAACGGGAGCGTAAAGCAGGCGCAGAAAAGAAAGCGGAAGAGGTACGTTCGGTAAAAGGCCGGCGGCGGTTGCGGCAAATCCGTTTGCGCGACGGTATAACCCAGCTTCTCGATCTGCCTGAACATTTGCGGCAGTTTTTTCTCCGTGTTTTCGTCGATTTGAAACGTGACGTCGCCCGTCGCGAAGTTGACCGACACGTCCTCCGCGCCTCCGCTTTCGAGCGTCTTCTTCACGTGAGAAGCGCATACCGCACAACTCATGCCGTGTACTTTGAGCGATACCGTTTTCACGGGCGTCCTCCGAATATCTGAATTATTTTCCTTCATGCCGGCGCTGTTACTTTGTATGATGTGCAAATGTACTCAAAAAGAACGAATGAGCGCATTTCAAATCAGTATATGTCAAATTGCCACGATGCTTCGGGAAGCAGTCGGATATTTGATCGTATTGAGTTTGTATTAATTCCATCCTGCAAAGGTATACATTTTTCGTGATTTATGCTAACACGCCCTAGTGTAAATGGAATAACCCGATTTCTTTGTCCGGTTCTCAAGCGAATTAAAGCAGGGAATCTCCCCGATGCCCCAGCCAGGCGTTTCGTTGAGGTATTCAAACAGAAGAATAGCCTTGCGGTATCCGCAGTGGGTTATCATGTAAATGTTTAACAGTACTGAAACTACAAACTCCGAATATTTATGACGGATGACAGGAATGTGTTCTATCCTTGAGTTGGAGCGTTTTTTTTTAATTCCGGGACCTCTTCTTTCAATT
>JAISEZ010000161.1 GCA_031263835.1 Tannerella sp. | reverse complement strand
AATGCATCGGATACTTATACACTGTCGCCGTGCATCGTCCTTCGGACGAACGTATCCCTTTTTTACGTCCACCGTCGAACGTTTACCTTTTCCGCCAGGCGGACGGCTCAAATGCAGGCACTTCCTGCAAACTTAAAAACACGTCCCACGAAGTTGGAAAGGCGTGCTGCAAACTTCGCAGGGCGGGCGTCTGAAGCACAGAGAAATTTTTACTGCCGATTTGCATTAATCATTAACCACTAACCATTAACCATTAAGCACTAATCCGTTCTATTCCGGAATAATTTGTTATTTTTGTTGCGGATAAATCTTTATGAATAATCAGATGAGCAATCGAGTAACAGAATTGTTGAAAATACGGTACCCCATTATTCAGGGGGGAATGGTTTGGTGCAGCGGCTGGCGGTTAGCGTCGGCCGTGAGTAACAACGGCGGATTGGGATTGTTGGGCGCGGGTTCGTTGCCGGCGGAACTGCTGCGCGAACATATCCGCAAGTGCAGAGCGGCAACGCCTTTTCCGTTCGGGGTGAATGTCCCGCTGACCTTCCACGACGCGGAAGGAATCATGCGGGTGATTATCGACGAAGGCGTAAGGGTTGTGTTCAGTTCGGCGGGCAATCCCGGGACGTGGACAAAAACGCTGCAAAGCCACGGCATTACGGTGGCGCACGTGGTTTCCAGTTCGCGTTTCGCCCGGAAAGCCGGGGAGGCCGGCGTAGATGCAATCGTGGCCGAAGGATTCGAAGCGGGCGGACATAACGGTCGTGAGGAAACGACTACGTTCACCCTGATTCCACAGGTGCGGGCGGTCACGCAGTTGCCGTTGATTGCGGCGGGCGGCGTCGGCACGGGAGCGGCCATGCGGGCAGCGATGTGTCTGGGAGCCGACGGCGTGCAGGTGGGTACGCGCTTCGCCCTGTCGGAGGAAAGCTCCGCCCATCCCGACTTCAAGCAACGGTGTATCCTTGCAGGCGAAGGCGATACGATGCTGACCCTGAAGAAGCTCTCGCCCACGCGCCTGATAAAGAATGAATTTTACGAAAAGGTGAAAGCCGCCGAAGACCGTGGCGCCGGCGCGGAGGAGATGCAGGCGCTGACGGGACGCGGACGTGCCCGCCAGGGAATCTTCGAAGGAGACCTGGCCAACGGCATGCTGGAAATCGGGCAGGTCAGTTCGGCCATCCGCACGGTTGAACCGGTGAAAACAATCATCGAACAAATGATAGCCGAATACCGGGAATGTCTGAAAAGTGACTGTGCGCTTGAGTAGTCGCGGAACCGGCGGCTTATTTTATTAATAATACATAAAAACCCCCGCCTGATTTGCCCGCATCGTTTTTCACCTCTACTTTTGTCGGCAAATTAACGTGTATCATCATTCAAACATGTACGAAAAGAAAAAAATAGCTATTATCGGCGGCGGCATTTCGGGCCTGTCGGCCGGGGTTTACGCATGCCTGTACGGATTTGAGGCAGAACTGTATGAGTCGCATCACAGCGTGGGCGGCGAATGTACCGCGTGGCATCGCAGGGGTCGCGACATTGACGGCTGCATCCACTGGATGACGGGCACCAAACCCGGTACGCCCTGGCGCGGACTGTGGGAGACTTGCGGCGCCCTGTCCGCGGAAACGGGCATCGTGAATCACGAACACATCAATTCCTGCATGGACGCGCAGGGGCGTATCCATCATCTGTACAGCGACATTGGAAAGATGGAAGACGGGCTGCTGCGCATTTCGCCCGACGACGGAAAGGCCATCAAACAGCTGATTCGCCGGGTGAAAATATTTCAGAAAGTGCAGCTGCCCGTCGAAAAACCGGTGCTGTCGATACGGGAAAAACTGCAATTCTTTTCCCGGCACGTTTTCATTCTGGGGGACCTGCTGGCCGGGATGAAAATATCGGTTGCCGATTACGTGAAACGCTTCCGTTCGCCGGTCATCCGGCAACTGCTTCTGGGCGTAGCCATTGACCGGAGACATGTCAACACGCTGTTTCTCGCCATCGCGTGCCGGGCAAACGGCGACGGCGGATGGCCGCTCGGCGGTTCGCTCCGGATGGCCCGGCGCATGCAGCAGCGCTTCGAAACGCTTGGCGGAAAAGTCTTTCTGAACAGCCGGGTGGAACAGATCGTGATCGAGCAGGGACGGGCTACCGGTATCCGGCTGCAGGGCGAAACGTCCGTGCGTCCGTTCGATTTCATTGTCCCCGCCCTGGATATGCATGCCCTGCTGTACCAGCTGCTGCAGGGGAAATATTCATTTCCGTATTATGAAAAACGCTTTGCCAGCATCGAAAAATACCCGCTGATTTCCGCGATGCAGATTGCCTTCAGCGTGGAAACCGACCTGCGCCACCGTCCGCACAGCCTGACACTGAAGCCTTCCCTGCCGCTGATCGCCGGCGGAGATGAAATCGCGCACGTTCATGTTCGCCATTTTGCCTGTGATCCCGCCTTTTCGACCGAAGAAAGTACGCTGGCGGTCATCTGGTTTGTCAATTTTGCCTACGACCGCTGGAGCGCACTGAGGGAGAAATCCGAAGAGGAATATCAGTCCGAAAAGAAAAGAATCGGCGACCGGATGCTTGCCGAACTGCAGCGGGCCTATCCCGAAACGCAGGGGAAAGCGGAAGTGATAGACATCGCCACGCCGCTCGCCTACCACAAGTTCTGCAATGCATACAAAGGGGCTTACATGTCGTTTCTGAGTCGTCCGGGAACCATGCCGGAAAGTCACAGGGGCGTAATCGACGGCATCAGCAACCTTTTCCTTGCCGGGCAGTGGGTATTTCCCGACGGCGGACTGCCCCTGGCCCTGCTGTCCGGGAAATTTGCCATCCAGCGCCTCGCCGGACATCTGGGCATGGAACAGTAGAATGTGAGCATGTGAAAATGAGTCAATATGCCGGTTCATTTTTTTATCCTCCGGTTTAAACGCAACAGAAAATGAAAACAGGAGCGATTCTTTTGTGGATATTTCTTCTGATCGTAACAGATCAGGCTGTTAAGTTGATTATATATCATTATTATCTGGACTGCAACTTTGAAATCATCCCGGGACTGTTTGATTTTAAACCTGTGTTTAATGACAAACACAGTTACGTAAATGTCCTGTTAAATCAACACACAGGAATTAATATGGGGCTGTGGATTCATTTACTGATATTTCTTTTGAGTGAAATAATCATACTTGTCCTGTACGGTTTTTTCAGAACATTGTCGGAAAAGACAAAACTGCTTGATACAGGTATTGTATTTCAAGCAGCCGGATTTATTTGTGCCTTAACAGGTAATCTTATCTGGAAGGAAGGAACGCTTGATTTTATCTATCTGAAACCCCTGTTTGTCTTTGATCTGAAAGACGTGTACGTTGATTGCTTTACAGTCCTGCTTCTTATTTACTTATTAAAAAATAAGACAAAGCTAAAAGGTTCAGCATTTAAAGATATCACAGCTTTTGCGGGGAATAAACTGAGAAAGATAAAACTAAAAAGGGAATAATTATCACATACCTGAACCAAATATTCATGCACAAAACCATGTCGCGTGAAGTATGGAAGAATCGGAGTGAATTCCGATTATACTTCACGCGGGCCATTTTTATGCATTTCCCGTCAGGGGAACCATATCAATAGATAGTGATTGTAAGGTAACGTCCTGCATTTCCTGACGAGGAATGCATAAAAATAGCCTGCGTGAAGTATAACCTGTTGCTTTCATCCGGGCGTATCTTTCGATAAAATATATAACCTGTATATAGCTGCTTGAATTAACTGCCATATTCGGCTTACGCAAGCGCGCGGGACAGGAAAATGCCGATCAGCGCCAGCGCGATGATGATTCCACCGGAGACCTGATTCAGTACGCGGAGGCTGCGGATGTTGAACCATCGCCGCATCTTCGCTACCAGAGCCGTGAGCACAAACCACCACAGTACGGCCCCCACCGCAATGCCGCACAGTCCGTTCAGCATCTGCCATACCGAATGTTCGGGCAGGACAAAGGAGAAACGGGCAAACAGCCCGATATATAAAAGTACGATCAGCATGTTGCTGAAGGTAAGCAGGAAGGCGGTCAGGAAATCATGCGTGAACGACTGTTTCGTTTCCCTGTTTTTCCGAAGGTTCTTGATCGGATTGCTTTGAAAGATGTAGAGGCCGAAGATGCCCAGTACAATGCTGCCCCACAGTTCGAGCCAGTGCTGGTGCGTTTCGACGAAGTTGACGATCAGTCCCATAAACAGGCAGGTGATCAGGGCGTAGATCATGTCGGAAAGGGTCGCCCCCAGCCCGGATACAAACCCGTGCCAACGGCCTTTACTCAGCGTCCGTTGAACGCACAAAATCCCACTCGGCCCCATCGGAGCGGAAACCAGTATGCCAATAATGACACCTTTACCAACTATACCCAGCATAAGTACTCATTCACATTTAACTTATTCAGCACTGCAAAGATACGGCTATTTTCCGAATGCGGAACGTTAAAGATAGTGGTTAACGGTTAACGGTTAGTGATTAGTGATTAGTGGTTAGTGATTTGCATTAATCATTAACCGTTAACCACTAACCATTAGTTCAGTCATCGTTTACGAAATAATCTTCGTCCCCGGCGCCCAGCCGGATATATTCGAGGATCATTTTGGAGAGTTCGCGGTTTTGTATTGTCCTGTCCCACAGCCAGCCGTCGTCGTATCCCCATTTCACTCTTTTACATACTTCAAGTATGGATCCGCAGCCCGCTTTAATAAATATCTTCCGGACCTCAGGATCGTCGATAATGTCCGAATTGGCCAGTGAACGCAAGTCGTCCAGGGCCAGGTATGCCCTGTCTCTTTGCTGCAGGCCGGTCAGTTCTTCGAGCTTCCGGCCTTCGGGCGTACCGCTGTGCGTGATTAGCAGGAAGGTGCGAATGACCAGGATGCCGTCCACGTACACGGCCAGAAAGTAGCCTATCTTCATGTCGTCGTAATAACATTCGACCAGGTAGTGATTCTTTCCGGAGGGAATGATTTTGCGTTTGGACGAAAACGCTTTGAATATGAGCGATGCTACGAGACCGGGGAGGGCGCAGTACACGCGTTGCATAATCCGGTCAACGGCATGTTGCTGGACATACACGGGCGCTTTCTGGCCGGGTTTGGCTCCGGGGATTCTCAGCCGCTGCAGCAGCACCTCCGACGGCTCGATGGTGGAAATGTTGTCATGGTGCCGGACTTCTCCCACCAGGCATACCGGACGCCTTTCGCCGTCTATTTTCACATGCCGCACGTCCAGCGGCAGGGTGCCGATGGTTACGATTTGACGCTTCCGGCTGTCGAGGTCACGGCTGTCACGACCGGAAAAATGGTCGGGCTTGTCTGTCCGGTTGTAGGTGAACGTGTAGAGACAGTGTTTGCTCAGGTCGCAAAAAACGTAACAGGCACAGTATATGATGTTCACAATCTGCCGGAAATGTTCCAGACACCGTTCTTCTGCGGAATCGTATAATTCCCGGAATGTTTCATGTCCCCTGAATGACGCTCTTTTCGTCAGGAGCATGGCCTCCAGCGGGTATATGACCTGATAGTAATCAAAGAGATTCACCCTTTTGCCGCTGCCGGGCAACAGCTCCACGGTTTCGCGCTTCATCTCTTCGTCGATATGGGCATACAGTATTTTCACGAAACGCTTCGTGATTTTCGCGCCTTCCTCCACGCGGATTGTGAACGAAGTCCCCCGGTTGTAGTAAACGGTGTCCCGGAAATATTCCGGAATCAAATCAAACCAGGAGGCGTCGCCTATCATCGCACAGTAACTGCGTAATTTCTGCATGAACGCTTTCCTGCGCTGCACGGCCTGCAACTTTTGCTGCTGCGCATGGATGTTTGCTTTCTTTTTAGCCATTTGAGATTCAAAGATTCAATGATTCAAGCGAATCGGTAGTTAGTAGTTAGTAGATAGTAGTTAGTAGGGGCGAAATGCTTTCGCCCGCAAGGCAGCCGGCGGGAAAGCTGCACATTTCCATACCGGAATACGGCAACAGGCGCTGCATCTGCCGATACTATTTGATTTTGTATATGAACTGATGTATCCATTCTACTAACTACTATCTACTAACTACTAACTACTGATTCTATTCATCGTCGTTTACGAAGTATTCCTCATCGCTGGCGCCCAGCCGGATATATTCGAGTATCATTTTGGAGAGTTCCCGGCTTTGTGTCGTCTTGTCCCACAGCCAGCCGTATTCGTATCCCATTTTCACACTTTCACATAACTCGAGTATGGATTCACAGCCGGCTTTCATAAATATGTCACGGACTTCTTCGTCGTCAATAATGTCCGAATTGGCCAGCGAACGCAAATCGTCCAGGGCCAGATAGGCCTTGTCCCTTTTTTTCAGGCCGGTCAGTTCTTCGAGTTTCCGGCCTTCGGGCGTGCCGCTGTGCGTAATCAGCAGGAAGGTGCGAATGACCAGGATGCTGTCCACATACGTGGCCGAAAAGTAGCCTATCTTCACGTCGTCGTAATAGCATTCGACCAGGTAGTGATTCTTTCCGGAGGGAATGATTTTGCGTTCTTCTAAAAACGCTTTGGATACGAGCGATTCCACGGTACCGGGGAAGGCGCAGTAGGCGCGTTTCATCGTCCGGTCAATGGCGTGTTGCTGGATATAGACGGGGGCCTCCCCGTCGGGTTTGGCTCCGGGGATTTTCAGCCGCTGCAGCGGCACGTACACCGGGTCGACGGTGGAGACGTTGCTGTTGTGCAGGACTTCTCCCACCTGCCATACCGGACGCCTGTCGCCGTCTATTTTCACATGCCGCATGTCCAGCGGCAGGTTGCCGATGGTTACTATCTGATGCTTTCGGGCGTCGAATTCGCGGTTGTTGATATGCGGCGGTTCGCCCGGCGTGTCGTAGGTAAAGGTGTAAAGATAGTGTTTGCTCAGGTCGGAAAAAGCGTAACAGGCATTGTGAAGAATATTCGCAGTCTGCTGATAGTAATTCTTGAGCCGCGCTTTGGCGGAATCACACAATTCCCTGAAATTTTCCTTTCCCCAGAAAGAAACTTCATCCAGCAGGAGCATGGCTTCCAGTATGTATATAATCCGGTAGTAATCGAAGAGAGTCACCTTTTTACCGCTGCCGGGCAACAACTCCAGGGTGTCGCTTTTCATCTGTTCGTCGATATGGGCATACAGTATTTTCACGAAACGCTTCGTGACTTTCGCGCCTTTCTCCACACGAATTTTGAACGAAGTCCCCCGGTTCAGGTAAATGGATTCCCGGACATAGTCCGGAATCAAATCAAACCAGGATGCGTCGCCTATCATCGCACAGTAACTGCGTAATTTCTGCATGAATGCTTTCTTGCGTTGCGCAGCCAGCAACTTCTGCTGCTGCGCATGGATATTTGCTTTCTTCTTTGCCATAAGAAATTCAAAGATTCAAAGATTCAATAATTCAATGATTCCACTAATCATTAATCACTAACCACTAATCACTGCTTTTCAGTTCATTCAGCATTCGCTCGAACAGCGTTTTAAAGTTGACTAACCGCTCCAGTTCCTTTGTGAGAGCGGCGGTAATCACGCTCCGACATTCCGGAGAAGCCGCTTTCATCGCGCCCACCAGGTTATCGGTTTCCTCTTCTTCGAGGAAGATGCAGTTTAACCAGTCGGCAGCCGGTTTCCGGGCCAGAAGCTGTTCAAGCTGTTCGACATCGTCAGCAAGCAACATGCCGCTCACCCTGGCGAGATTCTTCCGGGCCGCTCTGCGGTCCGGTTCATATTCATCCCACACTTCCAGCACCACTTTGTAATCGACCTGTCCTTCCAATCCGGCAAACGTTTTTCCATAAAACTCATTATAACCGGTGGATTGCATAGCGATTGACGGTTGAACGGTAAATTCACCGCCGTTAAACGGGTTAGGTGCGGGTAATACATAACCCAGTGCAAGTTTCTTCTTTTCTTTGTAAAATGCCATATTCGTCTATATTTATTTGAATCGGTAGTTAGTAGTTAGTAGATAGTAGTTAGTAGGGGCGAAATGCTTTCGCCCGTACAAGCTAATGTATCCCATTCTACTAACTACTATCTACTATCTACTAACTACCGATTCGCTTTATTACATTAATATTTCTACCTGTCTCAAAATCTTGTCCGCTTCATGTTTTTCGCCGCGCTTTCTCAAAACATGCGCATACTGAATCAGCGATTCCGCATACGGAACTCTCGCCCTGTGCTTCTGACACAGTTCCATTCGCCTGCGACACAAATCCAGCGCCGTGTCCAACTCCAGCTCATTTTTGCCCATGTAATAGACAATCAAATTGGCCAGGGCCATTTGCTGTCCGTCGAAGTGGTTAATCCGTTCGCAGAGCGCGAGCTTGCGTTCCAGCCATTTCAGGGATTCCTTCTTCTGCCCCGATTCATACAGCGCCTTGGCACGGTTTCCGTACATGATATGCATACGGTTGAAGTCTCCCGTCTTCCGGCACAGCTCCTCCTGCTCTTCAAACAGCGCCAGGGCTGCGCTGTATTCCTTCCTTTCCATCATCACCAGCCCCGTATTGCCCAGCGCGGCTGTCAGCCCCGGAAGATGCCCGCTCTCGCGACATATCTGTTCCTGAGATTTGAAAAGCTCCATGGCTTTATCGTACTCCTTCATCTCGAAATAGATATTGCCCCGGTTACCCAAATCGGCCTGCATGCCTTGCAAAAAACCCAGTTTGTGACAGACTTCGCCGGCCTTTTTGTAATATTTCAGCGCCTCGCCGTAGTTTTTGACGATACTTTCCATCACACCCAGATTGCCATACACGCGCGCCTTTTCGAGCGTAAGACCGTCCTGCCGGCAGAGTATCAGTTTCCGGTTATAACAGGTCTTTGCTTCGCGGTATTTTCCGGCGGCACAGTACAGGTTGCCCAGCATCCCGAAGGCGCGCTGGCATATATCGCGATTCGTGTATGTCGGGTACAGTCCGGACAAAAACTTCAGCAGCCTTTCGGCTTCGTCGGGATAGCCGGTTTCAAAAAAGAACAGGGCCAAATCGAGCAGGGTCGTCTTCGGTAACTCTTCCAGCCGGTTTTCGGCGAGAGGATACGTCGTCAGGCGCTGTTTTTTCGTGTGCGATTCGATTTTCTCCCAGTACATTTTCACTTCGGAAGAATGATGTTTCCAGAGCCGGGAAAAATGGTCCGGGTCGCTCAGCACGCCGTACAGTTTCTCGTAGGCCTCCGTCTTTTTCAGCAGCCAGACGGTTTCCTCCAGCGCGTGGAACGTCCGTCCGGTCATAAACTCGCCGGCCAGACGGCGGCGAATCGCTTTCTGCGCCGCAGCGCCGGACAGGTAACTGTGTTTCACCGCGTCCCGCAAGGCGGTACAGGCAAAATTCAGGATGCCGTTTTTGTTTACAAGATAAGGTTTCAGGGCCAGATAGAGGGGCGAAAACTTCGCCTGCGGAACCCGGAGCATGGACAGCAGTTCGCCTTCCGTCAGGCCGTGCCTTGCGCCCCAGAGCAGCGAAAGGGTGTTGCGGGTGATGTCCTCGCCATACGTCCGGACGTATGCCTCAATCACTTTCACGAAAAGTTCCGTCGCGTTGCCGGCCTGCAAATAATATGTCAGCAGGCTGTTCATCCGGTCGTGCGTTGCCCGCGTGCACAGCTCGTGCAGCAGGACGCCGAGATACAGCGGGTTTTTGGCCGCCTTTGCCTGCAGGATACGGGCGATGTGATGCTTTTCCAGCTTCTTGCCGTAGGGTTTGAGGTGGGAGGCAATCAGGGCGTTCTGTTCGGCGGGCTTCAGCATCGCCAGCCGGTATTCCCGGTAATTCCTTCCCAGCAGACGGGTCCGTCCTTCCGCCGTTTTGACCGACAGGAGCATTTTTACGCCTGCGGGCAGGTCTTTCGGCAACCACGCCAGACCGACCGGCGAATCCGAGGTTATCAGGTCTATGCCGTCCAGCACGAGTATGATTTCCGCGTTTCTGCCCGAAGCCGTCTGCAGGTAGTCCGAAAGGACGCTCATCAGTTCGCCCGACGTTTCGGGCAGCTTGAATTCAAGTTCAAATTTCCGACACAACTCGTAAATAAGGCGTTTGGCCACGCTTTCCCACTGGTCGGAAAGGAGCGACGCGCCGTAGAAGTGCATAAAGACAAAGTCGTCGGGGCAGGTTTCCTGCCGGCGAACGGCCCAGCGTGCAAGGAAAGCCGTTTTGCCCGCGCCCGGCGCACCCGTGACAAAGAGCGGAACGGGACGGGGGGATGCCTTCACGTGGCTGTCCGTTTCCAGCAATTCCCTTTCCCGTCCCGTGAAAATCCGGTTTTGAACGGAGGCATAATACGCATGTGCGACCGATTCGCGTCCGTATTCGCTGTCCGTTCCGCCGTCTTCCGGAAAGTCCTTTTCGATGGCCGCGCCGAGCTGTTCGCGGATAAACGCGCCAAACGCATCCATCGAAGTGTAGCCGTCCAGCACGGGGTAAGGGCTTTTCCGGATACGGTCTTTCAACTGCTTCTGGCGTTCCCGGGCGTCGGCGTCTTCCGCGCCCAGGCCGAGCGTCCTTTCCGTATAGGCGCTGTCGCGCAGGCAGAAGAAGGCCTTTGCTTTCCTGCCGTGCGGACAGGAAAGCGCGCCGTAGTGTATTTCGGCTTCCGTGATGGAACGGTCTTCCCGGAACAGCTTCCGGTATTCCTCCGTCATTTTCTGTGCGGGAATCCAGCCGTAGCGTTCGCCCAGAATCCCCAGAAAATAGGGCCGGCAGTGGTCGATTTCCGTCAGGCACAGGCCGACGGTTTTTCCCTGCCGCACTTCCTCTTCCGTCACGCCCCAGCGCAGGTCGATGCCCGTGAATCCGATGTTTCGCCGGCTGCAAAAATCTTCGAGCCAGGGAAATACAAAACGGCACAGTTCATCCCGTTCTTCATGCATATCCTGAAAGGTGGAAGATACGAACAGTCGTATGGCTCTGTTTTTAACTTGCATCCTGTTTCGGTTTTATCTGTTTCTTTTCTTGCTTTTACCCTTATTCCTGTCGGGAAACTTGAGCAGCATGTCCCTGTATCCCTGGTTGAAGCGCAGCAGCTCGTCCATGGTATCCGGGGCTTTTTCGTTCCCGCCGTCGTCCATTTCGTCTATGATGGCCTCTATCGCTTCCGGCGTCTCTTTGCTTCCCCTATACGGCTCGATATGGTTTTCCCTTATGCACCAGTCCCTGAAACTTATCCAGTCGGGATAGGACAGGACCAGCTGTTCGGGCGAATCCTTTTCCTCGAGCCGCAAAAACATGTCGGGGACGGATGCCTGATAGCGTGCATACAGTTCCGGACGAACGGGCATCCAGTCCGCTTTCATCTTTTCAAATTCCTCCTGCGTAACGGTTCGCGGCACCTGTGCATAGCGGATAACGATTTCTGCAATCAGAGCGGCATTCGCCCTGTCGCCGTCTTTGTTTAAATACGGCATTTTGACTTCGGGATGCCACTTTTCGCCTTTATTGCCGGTTTTAATGAGAGCGTTTTTTTCCCGCAAATCGTCTTTGGCCGCACTTATCGCTTCTTCTCTTGACTTCGGTTTCCCGTAGCAGTCCATAATCAGACTGTTTAAATCGGTAAACCGGCTTGAATCGGGCGACCTGCCAAGCAGCCGGCTCAGCTGCGTAAAAACGGCGTCCTTTTCGGGACGGGCCTCTCCATACCTGCGGTAAAAATCAAGCGAGAACAGATGCGTTTTCAGATGTACGCTTGCTTCGTTCAGGTCTTCCATATAATGGCAGTACTCGTGAAACAGCAGGGGAATCGCGGCATAGGAGTCGGTAAAAAGCCGTACATCCAGCCCCGAACTGTTGGGCCGGGTCAAATCCAGCACGTCGTGGAAGCGACCCAGTACAGGCCCGGAATTGTAGGGCGGCGTATGATGCACCCACTGGACATGGCGATACGGCTCAAACCAGCGAAGTCCGGCCGTTGTCTTTTTCTGGACGGGGTCAATCAGTCGCAGGGGGTAATTGAAAAGCAGGTCCATCACGCCGGGGATTTCCTTTTCGGCGATTTCCATCAGTTTTTCCATATCGCCGTAAGGGATGTCCGGATTGGCGCAGCGAAGCACTTCTTTGAGGATGGCCGCATATTCCTTCGCCGTGCAGTTTACCGGCGCCCGCACTTCAAAGAATTTCATCACAAGACTGTCGGTACTAATCATCCTGCGGCGCGCCGAAATCATGCCTTCGTAACAGACCCTGACCGTTTTATCCGTGCGGTATTCCGCAAGGAAGTCCATGACCCCCATGATTGCACCCTGCCGGATGAAACGGTCAAAATGATTCTGGCTGTCGCCTATCACCTGCATGATATAGGAAAACGGAAGCACTCCGGCCGCGTCCGTATAGGCAAGTATTCCCTTTTCAAACGAGGGCTTCATCTCCAGAAACGTTTCCTCCCTCGTTTCGATTTCTATTTTGAGATTTCTCAGCCGCTGGGCAAGATAATCGAGCGTGTCGGGCGATGTATCTCCGTCCGGTTTTTCTTCCAGCACGTCCAGCCCCTTTTTGAAGCGGGGATTTTTGAGCAGGCGGGAGAGCCGCTTTTTTTCCTCCCCGTCACATTCCTCCAGCCTGCGGGTGAACCGCTCATGCGTTTCTATCAGTTCGGCCTGTATCGCGAACAGGCGCTTGCTCCTGCCGTCCAGGTCATCATACAGTTTCAGGTAGTCCGGAAGAGCTTTGTTCGAATACTCGTCGAGAGAGGTCTTGAACTGTTCGAGCGTGCAGTTCTGCGTTATCAGCCTGCCCAGCGCGGCCAGCGACCATCCCGCCCTCGTGGTTTCCTGGAAAAGTATTTTTTCGGGAGTCTGTTCGCCCAGGACGACCACCGTTTTTTTCCAGACATTCGTTTTTATTCTGGTTGCAAGGCTGTATTCGCACGACAGGTAATTTTTCCGCGAATTGCCCAGCGTAACGCCTTCTTCCGGAGATAAAAAGAGTTGAATATGTTCCGACAGGAGCAGCCTTTTCGGAGCACGGACGAGCCTGTTAATGGCCGCTTCACGCAACCGGTCGTTCCTGGCCATCTGTACAAGCCCTTCCAGCTGCTTCTCATCCTTCTCCTTCCCGATGGTTCTGAGTCCCGCCCTGACTCCCAGTCTCACCAGATAAATCCGGCTGATAAAATAAAGAACGAGCAGGATGACACCCGCGAGCATCAGCCAGAGAATCCAGCCGAAAAAGCCGGCTTTCTGAACAGTTCCCTTCATTTCCGGCGCCGCGGACGGCACGGAACGGTCTTCAGCCGCTCGAACGGCGAAGGTTTTTTCCGTTCCCGTCCCGGTGCGGCTCCATGCGTCGCCTGCACGCAGGCGCTCAAACGTCTTCGTTAGCGGCAGGGCGTCCCTGCCGCAGTTTTTGCATCCGCTTAAAAGGATGCCGGACAGGCATAATGCCAAGCCCAAAATGCTCTTTTTTGTATTCATCGTATTTACAGTATAATTAATTTTTCAATCCTGTTTCCTCCAGCATTTCAATTTCCCGTACCAGTGGTACGAGATTTTTAAATCAC
>JAISEZ010000155.1 GCA_031263835.1 Tannerella sp. | reverse complement strand
CTCCGTGTCTCCGTGTTGATAATTTATTTTTTATGGTCATGCACAAAACCATGCCGTGTGAAGTATAACTACTATCTACTAACTACTAACTACTATCCAAATTAGAAAACAATTATATGAACCGTATTACACAACTTTTCGAGACACGACGGACGGGTATCCTGTCCGTGTACTTCACGGCGGGCTATCCCGAAGCGGACAATACGCAGGCCGTGCTGGAAGCCCTGCAACGCGGCGGCGTGGACATGGCGGAAATCGGCATACCCTTTTCCGACCCGATGGCGGATGGCCCCGTCATCCAGCAGGCCGCCACACAGGCGCTGCGCAACGGCATGTCGCTGCGCCGGCTCTTTGAGCAGCTGAAGGACATTCGCCGGACGGTGCAGATGCCGCTGCTGCTGATGGGCTACCTCAATCCGGTGATGCAGTACGGGTTCGAGGCATTCTGCCGTTCGTGCGCCGCCACCGGCGTGGACGGCATGATTATCCCCGACCTGCCCTTTGCCGACTACATGGCGGATTACCGCGCAACGGCCATCCGCTACGGCCTGAAAGTCATCATGCTGATTACGCCCGAAACGTCGGACGAACGTATCCGCCTGATTGACGGGCATACGGACGGCTTTATCTACATGGTATCGAGCGCCTCCACGACCGGTGCACAGCAGGCCTTCGACGACGCCGGACAGGCTTACTTCCGGCGTATCGACCGGATGAACCTCCGGAATCCCCGGTTAGTCGGCTTCGGCATCAGCAACCGGGCAACCTTCGAAGCCGCAGTTGCCAATGCCTCGGGTGCGATTGTCGGCAGCAAGTTCGTGCAGCTGCTGAACGAAACCGCCTCGCCGGACGAAGCCGTGAATGCTCTGCTGAAAGCAGTTAATCAGTGATGAGTGGTTAGTGGTTAGTGATTAGTGATTAGCGGGATGTAAATCGCTCCTTCAGATCTGAATCGCCTTTTTCTGACTCACGGCGACGTATTTTTTTTCTGCAAATACGGATGCCGGCGACCCTGTATTTTGTAAAAAGTACATGACATTCGCTTCCTTTTTTGCAAAAATCCATACTGAACCCCGACCCGGCTTCACGGGCGAGATTTTTTTCAGCATCTCTCGCAAGTCCGCAAGCCGTTTTTTCCGGGAAACGTCAAAGCCGCCGGAGGTCGCGCGGAAATCCGTTTTACGGCCCCGGGGATAGCCCGTACCTTTGCATTGCTGTACTGAATTTACATAGTAAGACAATGCAAACAGGTACGAAAATATGTCAAGGCTGTGGCGTGTTGCTGACAACCCCCGGAATGTTCGGGAGCAACCGGGACGGTAGTCCTCATACGGATTACTGCTGTTTCTGTTTCCGGAACGGGAGTCTCACCCGGGACATGACTATAGAAGAAAAGGTTGAACATTTCATCCGTTTCCCGGATAAAACGGAAGGAACGGACGGCTGTACATTTACCGGCTTCCGGAGGAGAAGCCGGCTTTCCACGCAGACACAGTGTCAGTCGCACGAAATCACTTATCAGGAATATTTTAAGGCAATGAACACCGCCGTCAATTTCATCAATGAACACCTGCACGAGACGATTAACCTGCGCAACCTGGCGGAAGCCGTCCATATTTCGGGGTTTCATTTTCACCGGATTTTCAAGGCCATCCTGGGAGAATGTCCGGGCCGGTATATCCGGCGGCTGCGCATGGAAAAGGTCGCGTTCAGGCTGACTGCAACAGAGCAGACGCTGGTGGAGATTGCGGAACAGACGGGCTACCAAAGTTCTCAGGCACTGTCGAAAGCATTCCGCAAATATTACGGTCTTGCGCCTTCGGAATTTCGCAAGCGTCCGCAGAAATCCATGCCGGCGTGACGGAATCGGAAATTACACCGCACCCGAATCACTCATCACTAACCACTAACCACTAATCACTCATCACTAATCACTAATCACTAACCACTAATCACTCATTTTGTTTGTCCATCCGGAGTTTTTCCCGTAAGTTTGCGAGGAAAAAAAACGCGACTTTTGATGAAAATAGGTATCCTTTCGTCCGGCGGCGACTGTCCGGGCATCAACGCAACCATCCGCGGCGTCGGGAAAACGGCGCTTGTGAACTGTGGCATGACGGTGTTGGGTATTCACAACGGTTTTTCCGGCCTGATGGATATCGACGTCGAAGAATTGAGCGAACGCAGCCTTTCCGGTATTCTGAATCTGGGCGGCACCATCCTGGGCACTTCGCGCGAGAAGCCGTTCAAGAAAACGTTCGACCACCCGGACGGGGACGGTAAGCCGGAAACGATTTGCCTCAATTACCGGAAACTGGGACTGGACTGTCTGGTGTGTATCGGCGGCAACGGCACGCAGAAAACGGCCAACAAACTCTCGCGGATGGGCTTGAACGTCATCGGCGTACCCAAAACCATTGACAACGACGTCTGGGGCACGGACATTACCTTCGGGTTCGACACGGCCGTAAATATCGCCACGGAGGCCATTGACCGGCTCCATTCCACCGCCAGCTCCCACAAGCGGGTGATGGTGGTGGAAGTGATGGGACATCACGCCGGCTGGATTGCCCTTCATGCCGGCATGGCCGGCGGCGCCGACGTGATTCTGATTCCCGAAATCAGGTTCGACATCCGCAAAGTGAACGAAGTGATTCTGGACCGTTTCCGTCGCGACAAGCCGTATTCGATTGTCGTGCTGGCCGAGGGCATCAGGGTGGATTCGAAAAGGCGTCCGGTCGACTATGTCAAGCGCGCCATCGAGGGGGCGACGCTTATCGAAACGCGCGAAACCGTACTGGGCTATATTCAGCGGGGCGGCAATCCTTCGCCGTTCGACCGCAACCTGGCTACCCGCCTCGGCGGACATGCGACCGAACTGATTGCCGAAAAGGCGTTTGGACGGATGGTGTGCCTGCAGGACGGACGAATCAGTTCCATTCCGCTTTCCGACGTCTCCGGGAAACTGAAACTGGTGACGCCCGACAACGACCTGGTCATGCAGGGACGGCGAATGGGTATTTCGTTCGGAGAAAACGTTATCAGTGATTAATGGTTAGTGGTTAATGGTTAATGAGGAGCGTCGGGAAGGGGTTTTCTCACTAACCATTAAAAAAAGGGACAGGCTGCCAGGTTTGTTCCTTTTTTTTGTCCGGGACGCGATGCCGTAGAGACGCGATGCATCGCGTCTCTGAATAAAACTGCCCTCCCCGCCGCTGGAAAAACGAACGCTCGCCGACCCGTGTCGCTACCCAAGGGCTGAAAGCCCGACATAACCCAGCCCAATGGCAACGCCTTGGGATTATGGATACCCGCCCCCACCCTGCACCCTGCAAGGGCAACATACCTTTCCGGCACAATCCATTTGAATAAAACGGGGTTATGAAAATGGATATGTTGCCCTTTCAGGGCGCAGGGCAAGGTGTGCGTCATCATACCCAAGGCGTTGCCATTGGGCTGGGATATGTCGGGCTTTCAGCCCTTCGCTGTCGCTGACGCCAACCGTCCTTGCGAGGAACGAAGCAATCCAAAAACTATACTGTGCACGGGATGGTTTTATGCATTCCCCGTCAGGGGAATCCTATCAATAGAAAAACGTATGCCGCTCATCTGTTATTCCCCGTCAGGGGATTCATAAACAGAAGATGAATGCCCTACGGGCAATAAAGCGGGCTTGCCGGTCTTCTTCTCTATTGATATGAATGCCCTGACGGGCAATGCACAAAACCGAACCGCGTGCAGTATAACCATTAACCGTTAACCATTATCCACTAACCACTAATCACTATCCACTATCCACTAACCACTAACCACTAAAAAAAGGGGACAAACCTCACGGCCTGTCCCTTTCCAAAACAACATAACATAAATACCAACGATGTTTAGCGGTTAGCGGTTGACGGAGACGCGATACATCGCCTCTACGCACCTAACCCGCGCACACAATTCATCACCAATAATTCCTCATTCTCCATTAACCACTAACCACTAACCACTCATCACTAACCACTAATCACTAATCATTAATCACTAATCATTATCTCACTGCCACTTTCCGTACGACCGTTGTATTATTTTCCAGCCGAACTTTTACGATACAGGTTTGGGGGCCGCCGGGCACGGGCACTTTGAATTCACTGGAGAGTGTGCGGTCACTGTAGAGCAGCATGCCCAGCGTGTTGTACACCTGCAGGGCGCTGATTCGGCCCTGCGTCGAACGCACGTACAGACAGCCGTTCCCGCCGGAACACAGCACCTCCGGATGTTCCACCCCGGACGTGCCCACCAGGCCGCGGCCCGTGTAGGTCATCCGCAGCACAAAGCGGTCGTTGAGTTCCAGCGCCGCCGTGCCCGACGGCTTCGTCACCGTAAACACGTATTCCGGCGTTGCCTGGAGGTCGATTTCCAGGTTGTTCCGTTCCCGGTCTATCAGGTACACGTCGTGGCCGAAGGACTCCATGCCCGTGAACTCCAGCCGCGTCTCGCCCGCGTTCAGCAGACGCAGGCCGAGCGCCGTTTCCCGTTCGCCGAAGCTGCCGCTCGCGTTGATGGACAGCGGCTCGCGCAGGACGGTCAGCGAGTAGAGCGTCAGCGGCAGCTCGTCGTAGAAGAGCGTGCGGACGTCTTCGCTACGCACGTACTCCGGCACGGCGCGCGACGAGTAGCGCAGCACGGCGTAGCTGTTCCCCGCGCCCTGCGAGGCACGGATGCGCAGTACGCCGTTGTCGTCCGGCGCGGCGCGGAGCATGAACGGGTGATGACCGTCCGACGTCGTCGTCCACTTCGGCGACATGTACAGCCACGTCAGGGCCGCGCCGGAGGCCTTCTGCACGAAGAAGGACTGGAGCGGCGGAATCAGGCCGGGCGCCGTCGAGAGCGACGGATACCTGCTGTATATGTACCGGTTGCCGTCGATGGAGACGGCGTCGAAGTCTTCGTTTATCACGCCCGACCATATCAGGTAGCCGCCCTGGAGCGTGCCGCTGTTGCCGTTCAGGAACTGCTTCACGTCGAGCCAGGCCAGGTAGGGATTCACCACCTGCACCAGGTCAAAGCCGTTTTCGTCGAAGACGTTCATGCGGAACGTCGTGTCGGCGCTCAGCAGCTGTCCGTCCGTGATGAAGCGGTGACGGTCGCTGCGCGTCAGGCTGCCCAGGGTCGGGTAGCGGTCACCCGACAGGGCCGTGTAAAAGTTGTCGGGCTGCGGGAAGAGCCACGGTTCCGTCCGGTTCGCCGACGTGGAGGTCACCCGCAGGTTGAAGGCCTTCCCCAGGTCCAGGCTGAAGTCCGGATTGCCGAAGGTGGCCGTGAACATGTTCTTCCCCGCCGTGCCGCCCGAGGGGTTGGCCTGCTGGAAGAGGTTCATGTAGGTGTCGCCCCAGCGCGGCGCGCCGCTCTGCTTGAAGTGGTAGTCGCCCGAATACATGTGCTTGAGCGGAGCCGACCACATGATGAACCGGTCGCGCTCGGTCGAACCCAGTGCGATTTCCACCTGCGCGCTGTCGTAGTGCAGCACGTGCGGATTCCTGAGCATCGCCCGGTTTTCGACGGTGATGCCGGCGCACCAGGCCGAATCCGCCAGTTCCGGATAGGACGGCGACTCGGACGAAATCCGCACGGGGATGCAGCGGGCCGGCGCATGGGAGGTCGGCGTTTCATACGTCCGGTCGCCCGTGCGGTGTACCTCCACCCAGTTGTCCGGACAGTGCCATTCGCTGTTCACCAGGCCCGTCCACCGCATGTACCGTATTTCCGACGGGTCGGCCAGGCTGACCGTCAGCAGGCCGGGAGGGAAGGCGCCCGACGGGGTGACGGGACGGACAAGGTACGTCGAATCGCCGCTCATGGAGGCCAGCGTGCGCGTGGCGCCGACGCCCAGGGAGGCGAACGGCGATTCCGCCGCGTACCACTCGAACTGCACGCCCGGCGGCCGTTCCGTCAGGCTGACCTCGAAGCTTTCGCCCGGACAGGCCGTAAAGCCCCGGCGGCTTTGCAGGATATAGATGTATACCGTGGCCTCGACGGTGACTGTACGGCCCACGCCCGCGTCGAAGAAGGTAAAGGCGTAGCGGAAGGAATCCACGCTGTTCGGCAGGCCGCCGCCGCCCGTCCGGTTGATGTAGACCAGCCGGCTGTTGTCGCCCGTGCCGGTCTGCGTCAGGGTGCCCGCCGACGGCTTCACCCGCACCGAATCAATCAGGCTGAAGGGGGGCGTGAAGAGCGAGGCCGACATTTCGTCGTTGGCCAGCACGTCGATTTCCACCTGACGGTAGGCCTGCACCGTGGCGCTGTCGGGACGGATGCCGTCCAGCACGCGCAGGCGCACAATGTCCGACATGGCGCGGCAGTTGTAGGCGTCGATGTGCGCGGCGTCGGCCACCGCCAGGCGGTAATAGCCCGTATCGGTCTTGCTGACGCTCGACAGGGTGTGGGAGGAATTGACGGTGCCCGTGGCGACGGTGCCTTCCGTACCCGCTATGGGCGTCCAGGCGAGCGGGTTGTTCACGTCGCCCGTGGCGTTGTATTCCCAGCGATAGTCCAGCGAGGGGCCGAACGTGCCGTCGTCGATAAATTCACCGTCGAGCGTGAACGACGTGCCCACGCGCACCGTCGTATCCGTCTGGAACGGCGCCGGCAGCAGCGTCACCGGGGGCGCACAGAAGCG
>JAISEZ010000139.1 GCA_031263835.1 Tannerella sp. | reverse complement strand
CCGCTCGCTCTTTAAGTTAAAAACTGCCTAATATTCGCGGGAAAGCGGATTCCGGGTTATCTTTGTTGCCGTTTTAACAAGACCAATTTACATGGAACAGCAATTATTTTTGGGTGATGAAGCCATTGCCCGGGCTGCGCTGGATGCAGGATTATCCGGCGTATATTCCTATCCGGGGACGCCGTCGACGGAAATCACCGAATACATCCAGCATTCGGCCGTGGCGCGGGAACGGGGGATTCACAGCCGCTGGTGTACCAACGAAAAGACGGCGATGGAGGCCGCGCTGGGAATGAGTTATGCAGGCAAACGTACCCTTTGCTGCATGAAACACGTCGGGCTGAACGTCGCCGCCGACTGCTTCATGAACGCCGCCATGAGCGGGATACAGGGCGGCATGATTATCGTCACCGCCGACGACCCCTCCATGCACTCCTCCCAAAACGAACAGGACAACCGCATGTACGGCCGTTTTGCAATGATTCCCGTGCTGGAGCCTTCCTGCCAGCAGGAGGCTTACGACATGGTGTATGAAGGATTCGAAATGTCCGAGCAGCTGGGATATCCTCTCCTGCTGCGCATCACCACCCGCATGGCACACTCGCGGGCTGGCGTCGCCACGCGACCGCCCCGGCCGGAAAACCCGCTGAACTGTCCTGCCGACGGACGGCAGCGCTACATCCTCCTGCCCGCCATCGCCCGGCAGCGCTACCGCAAGCTGCTGGCCGCACAGGAGGAAATGACCGCCCTTTCCGAAACGTCCGCCTACAACCGCTACTTCCACGCGCCCGACCGGCGGAAGGGCCTTCTCGCCACCGGCATCGCCTTCAACTATGTAGCGGAAAACTACCCCGACGGATTCGAATATCCCGTACTGAAAATCTGTCAATACCCCCTGCCCGTCCGGTGGATTCGGAAGCTGGCGGAGGAGTGCGACGAAATCCTGGTCTTTGAAGAGGGCTACCCCGTAGTCGAAGAACAGCTGAAAGGCCTTCTCGGCGCCGGACCGAAAGTCAGGGGACGGCTGGACGGGACGCTCCGCCGCGACGGTGAACTCACGCCCGACCGGGTCGGAGAAGCGCTCGGACGGGAAATACGTCCCCGGTACGCCGTGCCCGAAGTGGTCGAACAGCGTCCCCCCGCCCTCTGTCAGGGCTGCGGACACCGGGACTTGTACGACGCGCTGAACGACGTAATCAGGGAATACAGTGACCCGAAAGTGTTCAGCGACATCGGCTGCTACACGCTGGGCGCGCTGCCGCCCTTCCGCGCCATTGACAGCTGCATCGACATGGGCGCCTCCATCACGATGGCCAAAGGCGCCGCGGACGCCGGCATTCACCCGTCCGTTGCCGTCATCGGCGACTCCACCTTCACCCATTCCGGCATGACCGGCCTGCTGGACTGCGTCAACGAAAACAGCCGCGTGACGATTATCATTTCCGACAACGAAACGACCGCCATGACCGGCGGACAGGACTCGGCCGGCACGGGACGCCTCGAATCCATCTGCCTGGGCATCGGCGTGGCCGCGGAGCATCTCCGCACGCTCGTCCCGCTGAAAAGGAATTACGAAGAGATGAAAGCCGTCATCCGCGAAGAAATCGCATACCCGGGCGTATCCGTCATTATCCCCCGGCGCGAATGTATCCAGACATTAACCAGAAAAAAGAAAAAAGCAAAACAGCAATGAAAACAGACATCATCCTGTCCGGCGTCGGCGGGCAGGGCATACTTTCGATAGCCGCCGTCATCGGCGAAGCCGCCCTGAAGGAAGGGTTATACATGAAACAGTCCGAGGTGCACGGCATGAGCCAGCGCGGCGGCGACGTACAGTCGAACCTGCGCCTCTCCGACCGTCCGGTCGCCTCCGACCTGATACCCCTCGGACAGGCCAGCCTGATTATCTCCCTCGAGCCGATGGAAAGTCTCCGCTACCTGCCTTACCTGCGGGAAGACGGCTGGCTGGTGACGAACACTCAGCCGTTCGTCAACATACCGAATTATCCGGAAATGGAGAAAATCATGGACGAACTGCTCAGGCTGCCCCGCCGCGTTCTCCTGAACGTCGAGGCCGTCGCCAGGGAAGCCGGTTCGCCGCGAACGGCCAACATCGTCATGCTGGGCGCCTCCGCACCCTTCCTCGGGATTGAGTACGGAAAAATCGTCGAAGGCGTCCGTTCGATATTCGGCCGCAAGGGCGAAGACGTCGTCGAACTGAATCTGAAGGCGCTGAAGGCGGGTTATGACGCGGCACAAATCCGGCAGTTATGAGAAAGTTTATATACCTGACCATGCTGTCGCTGGCGTTTTCGCTGTCCGGCAAGGCGCAGCGGGATGCGACGGATGCGGTGTATCCGGACGACCCGATGCCGGCGTTCACCATCGTTTCGGACGACGGAACCGAAACGCCGTCCGCCCGGTTCAGGGGGAAAGTGATACTGGTCAATTTCTTTGCGACATGGTGTCCACCCTGTCAGGCGGAACTGGCCGAAGTGGAAAAAACGCTCTGGCCGAAATACGGGCGGGAACCGGATTTCGTGCTGCTCGTCATCGGCCGCGAACATTCGGACGCCGAACTGACCGCATACAATGCGAAGAAAAGATTCTCATTTCCCCTGTATCCCGACAAAAACCGGCAGATATTCGCCTCCTTTGCCACGCAGAACATCCCCCGTTCCTACCTGATAGACAGGAACGGGAACATCCTCCATGTCGCCAAAGGCTATCAGCCGGCGGAGTTCAAACGTCTCCTGCGGATGATTGACAACGCGCTGGCCGCGCCCGCCCAAAGAAAATGAGCACATGTGAGAATATGCGAATGAGCAGATACACTGCACGCGAGGGGTGCATCTCAGGAAAGGCAAAACACGGACAATAATCTGGAAGCCGGGAAATTTCCCGGTTATTGTCCGTGTTTTGCCTTTTCTGGTATGCCAATTTGAAAAGCACCCCTAATCACTTTTTTTTGTGGTTCATTGAAAGAAATATGCTACTTTTGTCCCCCGATGATAATTCTCATATAACGGATTCCGATGGAAAATACAGCCGAAACCGATGCCTTGTTGATGGAAGGTGTCAGAAAAGACAATTACATCAGCTACAACCAGCTGTTTGTACGCTATTATCAGCCGTTGTGCCGGTTTGTATACGGTTTCATTGCCGACCGGCCCGATACGGAAGACATCGTACAGGAACTGTTCCTGCACTTGTGGCATCGCCGCAAAAGCATCGAAATCACCGGCAGCGTATCGGGTTATCTCTACAAAATGGCCCGGAACATGACCCTGAACCACATCCGCAGGGAAACCGGCTACAAAATGCTGCTGGAGAGGATGGAAACAGCGCCGCTGTATGAAGAGGAGCACCCCATGGAAGCACACGAATTCAGAATGGCCCTGCGCGACTGCCTGAACCGTCTGTCCGCCCGCAGCAGGGAGATACTGCTTCTGGACAGAATGAAAGGACTTAGACAGAAAGAAATAGCCGAAAAGTTGAATATTGCGGTGAAAACCGTTAAGAATCAAATCTGGATGTCCCTGCAAAAACTCAAGCTGTGCCTTGAGAACAAGGGAATCGAGAAGTAGTGGTTAGTGATTAGTGATGAGCGGTTAGTGCGGAGAAGAAAAGAGTAATCTCCGCATTAACCACTCATTACTCATGCGAATCAGCAGTAGAGACGAAGGACAAAACAGGTTTGCGAGAGGGTGCAATTCAAATTGTCGCGCCGGTCGAAATCGGGATATGATTCCTTCCGTCAGCAATGCTGACGGTCGCAGTG
>JAISEZ010000098.1 GCA_031263835.1 Tannerella sp. | reverse complement strand
ATGGCAATATAAATCAACTGTTTCATTTTGGGGGACAGGGCTTTCATGCTGCTGACGGACTGAATCAGTCCGCCGAACGCCCGGGCTACTTCAGGAGCTTCTTCCTGAAAGACTTCCATCAAATTCTTTTTTGTATTCATAAACTGTTCCTCCATTTCGGTTCTACCGTAACCCGTTCTCCATCGTCCGTCGTATGCTCTTCCAGCGAATTTTCCCTGGACTGGATGCAGACGTAAATCATGGCGTCGTCCGATGTATTGCACAGTCCTCTTTTACCCCGGGGAGCAACCCGAATCACACTTCCTTCGGCAATGGGGAAGCAATTGTCATCCACCTGGTAATATCCCGAACCTTTCAGGATAATGTACGTTTCTTCATCTCTGTTGTGGAAATGGAAATAGGGCAATGCGGTATGGGGCGGCAATGCCGTAAACGAAATCTCCGTTCCTGTGGCTTTGCTCGCTTCCTTGACAAACACTTTCCCACAAACTTTCTGTCTGGTTTTGGGATGGATAAATGAATAGTCCGTTAATTCATCCAGACTGCCTATACTTACTGCCGTATAGTTTTTGTTTTCCGAAATGTTTTCTATTTGCTTCATGCTAAAACTGCGGGTTGGTATTGATTCTTTATTTTCCCGTCATGATTTACCGTGCAAAAGTAGCGAAAATTTTCAACGCAACAGCTTCCCGTTTTCTCAAGACTTCGGAATCGTCTAAACAGGGAGTTCATTCCGTGCCTTTCCTGTTAAATCTTTTTAATCGGCACGGGAAAAGGCGGGAGGTTTACTACTTTTGTGCGAAATTATAAAGATTGCAAGGTGAAGATAAAGAATTGCCGGATGTATATCCGGCTGGGGTGTACAGCCCTGTGTTTGGGTGGATGGATGCGGCTGGCCATGCCGGCAGTCGCGGGAGAAAGCTACTGTTTCAGGGTATATTTGAATGACAGGGGCGTTCCGGAAACGGCGGTGGATTCGCCGGAGACCTTCCTTTCCGCGGAAGCCATTGAACGGCGAACGAAACGGAATGTGGAAATTACGCTTTCCGACGTGCCGATTGCTTCTGCCCGTATTGAATCGATTGTCGCGACGGGCGTCCGGGTGGTGACGCAAAGCAAGTGGATGGCGTCGGTCGTGGTGGAGAGCGACGACAGCTTGTCGGTGGAGCGCCTGAAGGCCTTGCCGATAGTCGATTCCGTCCTGTGCGTATGGCAGGGGAACGACCGTTCGACGGCTACGGAGTGCAGCAAAAACACTTCTCTCCTGACGCCCTCCTGCAGCAAGTCAGCGGAAACGTACGGCTATGGCGCGCCCCAGCTGAACATGCTGAACGGGATGCGCCTGCACGACGCCGGCCGGAAAGGGCAGGGGATGCGGATAGCCGTCATCGACGCCGGATTCCTGCACGTTGACCGCATCAGCGCATTTGCCTCGCTCCGGCTGCTGGGCACGCACAACATCGTGTTTCCCGGTCACAGCGTATTCTGCGAAGACGACCACGGCACGAAGGTGCTTTCCTGCCTCGGGGCCAACCTGCCCGGGGTGATGATAGGCGCCGCGCCGGAAGCCTCCTTCCTCCTGATTAAAAGCGAAGACACGCGTTCCGAGTTTCCCGTTGAGGAAGACTACTGGGCCGCAGCCATCGAATATGCCGACAGTGCGGGGGTGGACATCGTCTCCAGTTCGCTGGGATACTACCAGTTTGACACGGCGGACACGCTCTACACGCCGTCCGACCTTGACGGACGGACGGCTTTCATCACCCGCGTGGCGCAGATGGCGGCCGACAAGGGGATACTGGTCTTTTGCAGCGCCGGCAACGAAGGACGTCATGCGTGGGAGAAAATCACGTTTCCCGCAGACGCTCCCGACATCCTTGCCGTCGGCGCCATTGCCGACGACGGACAGCTCAGTTCCTTCAGTTCAAAAGGCTTCACGGCCGACTACCGGGTGAAACCCGACGTGGTCGCGCCGGGTTCCGGCGTCTGCGTGATTGACGCCGACGGAAACATGCGCTACACGAACGGGACGTCCTTTTCCACGCCAATCGTGGCCGGACTGGGCGCCTGTCTCTGGCAGGCCCTGCCGTGGCTCGACAACAGGGAACTGATTGCCCTTATCCGCCGGACGGCTTCGCAGGCCGGACAGCCGGACGCCGAACGGGGATACGGAATCCCGGACATATACAAGGCTTATATTCACGAATTGAATGGACCTGTTCAATGACCCGGATGCACCCGGCGCCCTGACGCTTTCGGCGCTGAACGAACGGGTGGCGCAGGCTGTCAACGCCTCGTTTCCGGACGCCTGCTGGATACAGGCCGAGACGAGCGACGTCCGCGTCCAGGGAGCGGCGGGGCATTGCTATCTTGAGTTTGTCGAGAAGGATGCACGTTCCGGGCAAATCGTCGCCAAGGCGCGCGGAGCAATCTGGGCGCGGACGTTTCACCTGCTGAAGCCGTACTTCGAAGAAGAAACCGGACAGACATTCGTCTCCGGGCTGAAAGTGCTGGTCAGGGTCACGGTCGAATTTCACAAACTCTACGGATACAGCCTGAACGTGATCGACATTGAGCCGTCCTATACGCTGGGCGACCTGGTCCGGAAGCGGCAGGAAATCATCCGCCGCCTGCAGGAAGAGGGCATTTTTGACCTGAACAGGGAATTGCCGTTTCCCGTCCTGCCGCAGCGGATTGCCGTGATTACCTCGCCGACAGCCGCCGGATACGGCGACTTCGAAAACCAGCTGATGAACAACCCGGCCGGCTATCCGTTCTACCTGAAACTGTTCCCCGCCGTCATGCAGGGGGAAAAGACGGAAGAATCCGTTATTGCCGCACTGGACCGGATTTGCCTCCATGCGGACTGTTTCGATGCGGTCGTCCTGATTCGCGGCGGCGGTTCGGCTTCCGACCTGAACTGCTTCGACTCCTACCTGCTGGCAGCCCACTGCGCACAGTTCCCCCTGCCCGTCGTCACCGGTATCGGACACGAGCGCGACGATTCCGTCGTTGACCTGATTGCGCATACCCGGCTGAAGACGCCGACCGCCGTGGCCGCCTTCCTGATCGAACGGATGGACGGACAGGCGGGGCTGATGAACGGCCTGCAACAGACCCTTTGCAGCCGCCTGACGGAGATTCTTTCCGCTCAACAGACCTGCCTGAAACTGCTGGCCGTCCGTTTTCCGTCGTCGGTCATGCACCGGATCGAACAGAGCCGGACGCAACTGCAAATCCTGCGAAGCGCCCTGCCGGCCTCGCAGTTGCTGATTCTGAAACGCCGGACGGCGCTGACGGAGATACGGCAGCATTTGCAAAACCGGTGGACGGAATATCTGGACGGTCAAAACAGGGAAATGGAACTGGCGGCACAGTTTCTGAAGATGGCTTCGCCGGATTACGTGTTGCAGCGGGGTTATACGCTGATTCTGAAAGACGGGAAAATCGTCAAGCACGCTTCCGGACTGTCTGCCGGCGATGAAATCACAGCACGCTTTGCCGACGGCGACCGCGCGGCAATCATCCGGTAAGAAAGATTCAA
>JAISEZ010000304.1 GCA_031263835.1 Tannerella sp. | reverse complement strand
ACTTTCAGTTTCGGGTTCGTAAAAGGATACTTTTCGATGAAATGGCGGGCAGGAAAAGGCAGGCTGTCCAGGTCGCGTATCAGTTCGCGCGCGGGATTATGGTGCACTTCGCCGTCCTTAAGAAAAGAGATGCCCTTTATGGAAGCGATATCTTCACCGGTGGAAATACGTGCGGCCAGCTCGTGCACGGTCAATTCCGGCTCCCCGCGCACGACAATGACACGTTCGTCCGTCAACAGCTTTTCCGTATAATACGTAACGCCCGGCCCCATCGCAACGATCCGGGCTTCGGGATGACAGGCCCGGATATGCCCTATCGTCTTCAGGTCTGTTTCCAGCGACAGGTTTACGCACCACATCATATAGCAGTCGCTTTTATCGCCGGCAAGAAATCGGATAAGATGTTTTTCGCTTTCCTTCTCAAGCACGAAATCACGGTAGCGCACGTCGTGCTCCTTTTCCAGAACAGCGGCAACGATAAGTTCATAGATATTAGGCATCGGATAAACGAGCCGCGTACAGCCGGCTGTCCGTTCGGCCGGGAGTTCGCCGTCAAGAGAGGGGGGTACTATAAATGTTATAATCATTTCGTAAAAGCATTAAGTTTTCACTAATGCAGGTCTTGCTGCCTGCGGAAAGGTAATTTGACTACTTTTGCCGCCAGTGGCCGGTTCCGTCCCGCAATACGGAGTTCCGTTCCGACGGCAGCCAGTTCCGTCCGGACATAGCCCAGACCGATGCCGGTACGCATCAGGGGCGACATCGTCCCCGACGTCACCCGGCCAGCCGGCCGTCCTTCCGTGTCCGTAATCCCGTATCCCTGCCGCGGAATGCCTTTCTCCGTCAGTTCGAAAGCGCATAACCTGCGGGCGACGCCTTCCCTTTTCTGGCGTTCCAGCACGGCGCGGCCGATGAAATCCTTTCCTTCGACGAATCTGGTAATCCAGCCCAGTCCGGCTTCAAGCGGCGAGGTCGTATCGTCCAGTTCGTTTCCGTACAGGCAGTAACCCATTTCCAGCCGCAGCGTATCGCGGGCGCCCAGCCCGGCAGGTACGATGCCTTCCGGCCGACCGGCCTCCATAAGGGCCTTCCAGACAGGAAGCGCATGTACGGGGTCAAAATAAAGCTCAAAACCTCCGGCGCCCGTGTAGCCCGTGTTGGAAAGAATCACACGGGAACAGCCGGCAAACTCGCCGGTCACAAAGGAATAGTACGGAATGGCCGACAGGTCAACCGGCGTAAGGCGCTGCAGCACCCGCGTCGCTTCAGGCCCCTGAACGGCTATTTGCGCCATTCGTTCCGAAGCGTTTTCGAGTTCGGCGCCGGCCCCGTTATGAGCGACGCACCAGTCCCAGTCCTTTTTGATATTCGAGGCATTCACCACCAGGAGATATTTTTCTTCTTCGTAATGATAGACGACGAGGTCGTCCACGATGCCGCCCTGTTCGTTGGGGAAGCAGCTGTACTGCGCCTTGCCGGCGGGTATCAGGGAGACGTCGTTGGACGTGACGCGCTGGAGGAAGGCAAGGGCATTTGGCCCCTTCACCCAGAATTCGCCCATGTGGGAGACGTCGAAAACGCCCACTCCCCGGCATACGGCCAAATGTTCGCCGATAATTCCCGAATATTCGACGGGCATCTGATACCCGGCAAATCCGTGCATCCTTGCACCTGAAGAAACGTGCAACGCCGTAAGCGGCGTCGTTTTCATGCCGTCAATGGCTGTGTTATTATTTTCCAAACTGTTTTCTATGCGGTTTTTATAATCTGAACAACGGTTTCCATGCATTTTTCCAGCGACCTGACCGGCAGGAACTCATACGGGCCGTGTCCGTTTACGCCTCCGGTAAACAGGTTCGGGCAGGGCAGCCCGGCAAAGGAGAGACGGGCGCCGTCCGTACCGCCGCGAATCGGTTTCACGGAAGGCGCGACGCCTGCCGCCTGCATCGCGTCGGTCGCCAGCCTGACAATTTCCTTTCTCGGCTCAATGATTTCACGCATGTTATAATAGAGGTCTTTCATTTCCAGCGTGACACAGTCGTGATATTTCCGGTTCAACTGCTGGACGGTCCACTGCATGACCCATTTCTTCTCGTCAAACAGGACACGGTCGTGGTCGCGAATAAGGTACATGAGCGTCGCCTTTTCGACGTTACCGGAAAAATACGTCAGGTGATAAAAGCCTTCGTATCCGCCTGTAAGTCCCGGACGCGCTCCGGCCGGCAGACCGGCGTTCAGCTCCATACCCACCAGAATGGCATTAATCATTTTCCCTTTGGCTTCTCCGGGATGCACATTGCGCCCCTGAATGGTGACCGTCACATTGGCGGCGTTGAAATTTTCATATTCCACCCCTCCCAGTTCTCCGCCATCCACCGTGTAGGCCCATTCGCACCCGAACCGCTCCACATCAAAGAAGTCTGCGCCCTGGCCAATCTCCTCGTCCGGCGTAAAGGCAATCCGGACTTTCCCGTGTGAAATGTCCGGCTGACCGGTCAGGTATTCCATGGCCGAAACAATGGCGGCCACGCCGGCCTTGTCGTCCGCGCCAAGCAGGGTGGTACCGTCCGTCACGACGATGTCCTGGCCGATATAACTGTTCAGTTCGGGGAAAATCCGCGGTGAAAGGACGATGTGTTTCGAATCATTCAGCACAATGTCGCCTTCGGTACAGGTAACGATACGCGGGTTGACATTTTTACCGGAGAAGTCGGGGCTGGTGTCCAGGTGGGCGATAAATCCGATGACCGGAGCATTTTCTCTCGGCATGTTTGCCGGCAAGGTTGCCATCAGATACCCGTTCGAATCAATCTCTACTTCCTGCATCCCGATTTGAACAAGTTCTTCCGCCAGCATTTCGGCCAGCTGTCGCTGACCGGGCGTGCTTGGAGTGGTCGGCACGTGTTCACGGGATTGCGTATCCACCGCAGCATATTTCAAGAATCGCTCTATTACTCTCATTTGTAAATATTTTGACATACATACCTTGTTGGGTACGAAACCGTACCGGGCACAAAAGTACATATATTTTTCGACAGAAATAAAAATGTTCGGGCCGGTATCGAAAAAATTACTACCTTTGTCCCCGGGTAAGTCCTATACGGCCAGCTCCCTCGGAATCCCCCAGGGCTTGACGGCAGCAAGGGTACGCAGGTCGTAGCGGCGCGATATAGTAAGCTTACCCATTTTTTTTACCAAAAAAGAAGGTTATGTATTCCACACTGATGATTATCATCTTCGTTCTCGGCTATGCAATGATAGCCCTGGAACATCAGCTCAAAATCAACAAAACGGCAACGGCTCTTTTTCTTGCAGTCGTATTGTGGTCTGTTTTTTCCCTTTCGGGCAATTTGACGGACACGGCGGTACTTGTTCAACATCTGGGAGAAACTTCGGAAATTCTGTTTTTCCTGCTTGGCGCAATGACGATCGTTGAAACGGTCGACAGACACAACGGTTTTGCTCTTATCACCAACCGTATTACTACCACCGATAAACGGCGACTGCTGTGGGTGGTGAGTCTTCTCACGTTTTTCATGTCGTCCGTGCTGGATAACCTGACGACGGCTATCGTGATGTATGCCCTGCTTCGCAAACTGGTGGCCGACCGGAAAGACCGCTGGTTTTTCGCCGGCATGGTCATTCTCGCCGCAAATGCCGGCGGAGCCTGGACTCCGATAGGCGACGTCACCACCATCATGCTCTGGATTAAGGGAAATATTACGACGGCTGCCATTATGATGAATACGTTCCTGCCAAGTATCGTTTCGCTGCTTGTGCCGCTTACCGTGATTTCATTCAGGATGAAGGGAAGTGTCGAAAGACCGGCGCCGGTCGAAGCACCGGCAGAGGATCAAATCCCGAAACTGCAAAGCGACATCATCTTCCTGCTCGGCGTGGGTTCGCTGCTCTTCACGCCGGTATTTAAAAGCATCACTCATCTTCCGCCCTACTTCGGTATTCTTTTCGGTTTGAGTGTTCTCTGGATTGTTACGGAAATCATGCACCGCAAAAACAGTCACTACTCCCAGCTTAACATTGCCTCCATTATCCAGAAAGTGGATACGCCAAGCGTTCTGTTCTTTCTGGGTATCCTTATGGCCGTTACCTGCCTGCAGTCGGCCGGTCATCTCGGATTGCTGGCCGACGAACTTAACAAACTGAACGATGTCTATTTGATAAATACCGTCATCGGTTTGCTTTCGTCCGTAATAGACAATGTGCCACTGGTGGCGGCAGCTATGGGAATGTATCCCGTGGCCGATGCAGCGGCCGTTTTGGCCAATCCCGACTTAACCCACTTTATGGTAGATGGCGCTTTTTGGGAAATGCTGGCCTACTGTGCAGGAACAGGCGGTTCCATCCTGATCATCGGTTCGGCGGCAGGCGTCGCCATTATGGGTATGGAGAAGATCGATTTCATCTGGTACATGAAGAAAATCTCTCTTTGGGCCTTAACCGGCTATCTTGCAGGGGCAGGTACGTTCTACCTGATGTCGCGCTTCCTATTCCATACGTAGGAAAAACAGTGGTTAGTGGTTAGGGTCAGTTCGACCTAAGAAATCCTTTTCAGGGCAGTCATATCAATGATGTCGAGATTGAGGGAGGGTTTTTTGGGCAGAAAATTATCTGCAATAAGAGCCGCCACCGCATTGCAGATAAAGTTTGCGAAACTGCGATGGCGAGTGTGTTCGATTTGACAGATGTTTTTCAGTTCGTCGTTAACGGTCTCTATAAGATCCCGTTTTCTGAGGTATATTTTATCCTGTATCGACATAGGGGAGTTTTTCATATTCCTTTTCAAACGGGTAATCAAATGGATTCCGTCTGCGAATAATTTTTCGAACAGATCCTGCGACAGGTATCCTCTGTCTCCAGACAGCTTTCCGGACAGCGTATCATGGAATCTCCTGCTTTTCAGCGGTTCCCGGTCATCTATATTCGCCTGAGTAAATACAGAATCGAATATTTCTCCCTTATCGCTGATTACGGTGTGCAGTTTGAAACCGTAAAACCATCCCACAGTGCTTTTACCTTTAGTGGCTATTCCCCTGAAAGTCTTATGGCTGTATTCACGT
>JAISEZ010000058.1 GCA_031263835.1 Tannerella sp. | reverse complement strand
CGTCCAGAAACAGCCGGTCGCGCGTTTCGCGGAACTGTTCGAAGGCCATCTGCGCCATGTGCTGCGCCTCCGTGCGGGCCGCCTTCCGCGTGCCGAACCAGGGGAACATCTGCATCAGTTTGATGTCTGCCACCTGTCGCCCTTCGACCAGTTCCATCGGCTGGAGGAAGACGCCCAGGTCCAGTTGCGGGTCTTCCGGCGCGCCCGCCTGCGGTATCCGCTGCAGAGCCGCCTGATAGGCCGTGAAGTCGGCCCTGACGCCCGGGTTATTCCGCGCCGCCGTCTCCAGATAGCGGTTCAGCGAATCGCTCTGCGCCACGGCGACGGACAGCGAACACCGGACAGCGACGAGGCACAGGATGATTGTGTTGTATCGTTTCATACTTCTCTGTTTTTAATCGTTATACTTCCTGACGGCATGTTCGCGCCACCAGCATTGCAGCACCGGCACGATAAACATCGTCATGCACTGAATCAGCATGCCTCCGAACGTCGGGATGGCCATCGGCACCATGATGTCGGCGCCCTTGCCGGTGGACGTCAGCACGGGCAGCAGTGCGATGAGTGTGGTCGCGGTGGTCATTGCGGCAGGACGAATCCGCCTCAGACCGGCCTGCACGACGGTTTCGCGGATGGCCTCCCTTGTTTGGGGATTGCGCTCCTGAAACAGGTCGTGGATATACGTGCCCATCAGCACGCCGTCGTCGGTGGCGATGCCGAACAGGGCGATGAATCCGACCCAGACCGCAATGCTCAGATTGACGGGGTGCATCTGGAACAGGTCGCGCACGCTCGCGCCGCCGACGGAGAAATTCATGAACCACGGCTGCCCGTAGAGCCACAGCAGAATGAATCCGCCCGCAAAGGCGACGAACACGCCCGAAAAGTGTATCAGCGAGGCCGTCACGGTGCGGAACCGGAAGTAAAGCACCAGCAGGATGGACAGCAGGCAAAGCGGTATGACGACAAGCAGGCGTTTTGTGGCGCGCTGCTGCTGTTCGTAATTGCCCGCGAACTTGTAGGACACGCCTGCGGGCAGGGACAGTTCGCCCGTACGGATTTTGTCCCTCAGCAGCCGGTCGGCCTCCTGCACGACGTCCACTTCCGCACGGCCGGAGAGCTTGTCGAAAATCACGTATCCCGTCAGGAACGTATTCTCGCTCTGAATCATCTGCGCGCCGCGGGTATATTCGATGCCGGCCACTTCGCCCAGCGGAATCTGGATGCCGGCGGCCGTCGGAATCAGGATGCGCGACAGAGCTTCGGGACTGTCGCGCAGCTCGCGGGGATAGCGCAGGCGGACGGCAAAACGTTCGCGTCCTTCGACGGTGGTCGTCAGCGTCATGCCGCCCACGGCCGCCTCGATGACTTCCTGCAGGTCGGCGACGGTAATCCCGTAGCGCGCCATGCTCCGCCTGTTCAGCCGGATTTCGATATACGGCGCCCCGACGGCGCGGTCGTAGAATACCGTGGAGGGCAGGATGGACGGCGCCTCCTTCAGCGCGGTTTCGAGGGCTTTGCCGGCCGTCTCGATGCTTTCGAGGTCGGGGCCTGACACCTTCAACCCCATCGGGGCGCGCATCCCCGTCGAGAGCATCACCAGCCGGGCTTCGATGGGTTGCAGCCTGGGCGAGGAAGTCAGTCCGGGCAGGTGCGAAACGTTGACAATCTCCTGCCAGATGTCGTTCGCGTTTTTAATCTGCGGTCGCCACTGGCGGAAATAATCGCCCCGGCGGTCGGGAATCAGGCTGTCGGCGGGAATCAGCCGGAAACCGTCGGCGGGGTTGCAGGCCGTGCCGTTTCGCAGCAGGAACTCGCCCTTCGAGTTGGTTTTGAAGCGCATCCGGTGACCGTTTTCATCCAGCATATATTCGGGACGGTAATTAATCGTGTTCTCGAACATTTGCACGGGCGCGGGGTCGAGCGCCGAGTTGACGCGCCCCCATTTGCCGACGGTTACCTCGATTTCGGGGATGGCGCCGATGCGCTTGTCCACCGCTTCAATCAGTTGCAGATTCTGTTCGATGCCGGTATGCGGCATACTGGTGGGCATCAGCAGAAACGAGCCTTCGCCGAGGCCTGGCATAAATTCCTTGCCCATCCCCAGCCAAATCCACATCCCGAAAACCAGCGTGAGGACGGGTATCAGCATGAACTTCCAGCGATTGGCGAGACACCAGCGCAGAATGTGTTCGTAGAAAACGACCAGCGCCCACAAAACCGCCAGAATAACGCCGATGGAGAGGACGACGAACACGAGATTCAGCGAAAAACCTGCGCCCGTGCCGACCGGAAGCCATTCGGACGTGAGGTACAGGACGGCGGCCGTCAGGACAGCGAGCGTGATTATCACCCGGACGTTCTTCGAGAACCGGACGCTTTTCAGCCGCCTTTTCAGGCGTTGGGGCAGGCGGAAGGAAAATACGTAATAGGCAATCGTGGGAAGCAGGGCGATGCCGAGCAGGAAGGCCGAGACAAGCGCGAACGTCTTGGTGTAGGCCAGCGGCTTGAAGAGCTTGCCTTCCTGCGCCTGCATGACGAAAACGGGCAGGAAGCTGATGACCGTAGTCAGCATCCCGGTCGTCAGCGCGCCGGAAACTTCCCTGACGCCCGCGTAAATCAAATCGACGAGCGCTTTCCCGGCGGGTTTTGTCCCGCAGGCGTCCAGCCGCCGGAGAATGTTTTCCACAATCACCACCCCGACGTCGACCATCACGCCGATGGCAATGGCGATACCCGACAGTGCGACGATGTTCGCATCCACATTCGTGTAGCGCATAATGATGAAGGCCGCAAGGACGGCAATCGGGAGCAGGCACGATATAATCGCCGACGCCCGCAGATTGAAGACCAGTACGATAACCACAATGATGCAAATCAGGATTTCGTGCGTGAGCGCCGTTTCGAGCGTGCCGACGGTTTCGCGTATCAGTCCCGAACGGTCATAGAAGGGCACGACGGTCACTTTCGACAGCGTGCCGTCCGGAAGCATCTTCTGCGGCAGTCCGGCCGACATCTCCCCGATTTTTGCCTTTACATTATCTATTACTTCCATCGGATTGGAACCGTAGCGCGCCACGACCACGCCGCCCACGGCCTCGACGCCTTCCCGGTCCAGCCCGCCGCGCCGCGTGGCCGGGCCGAAGTGTACCGCCGCCACGTCCTTAATCCGTACGGGAATGCCGGCGCGCACGGTGACGACGGCTTCTTCGAGGTCGGACAGGTTCTTGATATAGCCCAGTCCCCGCACCAGATATTCCACTTTGTTCAGTTCGACTGTTTCGGCGCCGATGTCGAGATTGCTTTTCTGCACGGCGTTCATCACATCCATTACGGACACGCTGTATGCCCGCATTGCGTCGGGACTGATTTCCACCTGATATTCGCGGACAAAACCGCCGACCGATGCGACTTCCGACACGCCCGCCGCCGTCGAAAGCGAATACTTGACGTAAAAGTCCTGAACGGTACGCAGCTCGTCGGGATTCCAGCCGCCGGCGGGCTTGCCCGTTTCGGGATTCCGTCCTTCGAGGGTGTACCAGAATACCTGTCCGAGCGCCGTTGCGTCCGGCCCCAGCGCGGGCTGCACGCCTTCGGGCAGCATCCCCGCCGGCAGGGAGTTGAGCTTTTCCAGGATACGCGAACGGCTCCAGTAAAACTCCACGTTGTCGTCGAAAATGACGTAGATGAACGACATGCCGAACATCGACGAACTGCGAATCGTCTTCACGCCGGAAATGCCGAGCAGCGAGGCGGTGAGCGGATAGGTGACCTGCTCCTGCATGTCTTTGGGCGAGCGTCCCATCCATTCCGTGGCTACAATCTGCTGATTCTCGCCGATATCCGGGATGGCATCTACGGGGACGGGGTCGCCGGGCAAAAGTCCGCCATGCCAGTTGAAGGGCGCCACGGTGACGCCCCATACGACCACCGCCCCAAGCAACAGCAACATGACCGGCCTGTTTTCCAGGCAACAGGCTATGATTTTATTCAACATATTTTCATTTAACGAATTAATAATACAATGAGTTTGTTATTTGCAGATTTGCGCAGACGGAGGGTGCAATTCAGATTGTCGCATCACGCCATAGGCGTGGCCTGTGAATAACGCCGGGATTTATCCCGGTGAGCAGGAAAAGGCATCTTCTTCCTTTAACTCCGGAGGAGTTACCCGTTTGCCGGAATCGAAGACCGGCTGTAGCCAAATCGGCTCAGGGCAACGCCTGACGGCGTTCGGAGAGAGGTGCACCGCTGTCACCGGGATAAATCCCGGCGTTATTCACAGGCTACGCCTATCGGCGTAACACGATGTGACATTTTGAATTGCACCCGTCAAATCTGCTGAAAAAAAAGAGGAGTGGCCCGCAGAGAAACTTTCTTTTCGCCTGCGGGAAAGGAATCAAATGCGGAGCGTGCAAATACGGGCAAGCAGGTCGGTAGCGCCTGCAACCGGCAAGCCCGGCGGAGAGAGGTGTTGAATCAGCGAAGCATCGTTCCACACGTCGCATCCGGACAGCCTGACTGCCGGCAGCGCCACCGGAGCGGTCGCCGGCGTTTTTTCCCCGCAGCAGGCGGCGGGAGTTGTCCGGAACTCGTCGGTCGAGAGTTCCACCGTGTAATTGGAGCAACAGGATTCGACCGGCCCGGCGATACCGTCGTCCGGCGTCGCACAGTCGGTGTCATCGCCCGTTTCCTTCCCGCAGCAGCATCTTTCCGCATCCGCCAGTCCGACGGATACCAGTGCGCCCCCGCAGAAATGAAAGGCTAACGCCGGCTGTATCGCACTCAGCGTCATCCATAACACCATTACCGTAGCTATCGTCTGTTTCATCCTGTTGATTCCAAATCATGATTCAC
>JAISEZ010000025.1 GCA_031263835.1 Tannerella sp. | reverse complement strand
AAACAAATGCCACAAATCAAACGAGCCATAGATTTCATTCGCAATTCGCAAAGAGGCTGAAACAACCTGTTCATCAGGCTTCCTAATTGAAAAAAAGTGCTTAGCCTGACGGCTATGCCCGTAGCGGGTTGAACTGCTTCGCAGTTCGGATACGGGAGAGGTAGCCCGTGTCCCCGAGCTGCGCCTGCGGCTTGCACGGGGTTATCCACCTTGAACGCCTTCCGGCGTTGACCTGTAATGCATAAATACATGCCATGCGTAACATCAGTTATTAAGAATAATGTGAGAATGTCCTGATATTTATCTCCATGTCCATATCGTCCCAATCATTAACCGTTGATTTTTTCCATGCGGTTGAACATTACGGCCAGGTGGGCATAGATGGAGGTGTTCTGGACGACGACGCCGTCCGGCACGTGGATGCGGAAGGGCGTGAAGTTCCACAGGGCGCGGATGCCTCCCGCGAGGATACCTTCCGCCACCCGCTGCGCCTCCTCGACCGGGACGGTGATGATGCCGACGGTCGCGCCATAGAGTTTCTGCTTTTCCTGAAAGCTGTTCATGTGGAACACCGGAATGCCGGCGACGGTCGAGCCGACCACTTTCCTGCGGATGTCGAAGCCCGCAACGATGTTCAGGCCATACTGTATCAGTCCCGAATCGCGCATCAGGGCGGCGCCCAGGCGTCCGGCGCCGAAGAGGAAGGCGCTGTGCTGCGAGGCGAATCCGAGAAAGTTCTCCAGCGTCCCGATAAGTGCGTTGATTTCGTATCCCACCCGCGTCTTGCCCGAAAGGTTGACGTAGGACAGGTCTTTGGCTATCTGGCTGGCGTCGATGTCAATCTCCTTCGCAATCCGGGTGGAGGAAACAAACGTTTCGCCGTATCCCTTCAGCAGCTTGACGTAGGCAAGGTACCAGGGCAGCCGGCGGAGGGTCGGCTCCGGCACTTTGCCCGCCGGTTTGTCGTCTTCCCGTGTCATAAGGCGTTCACGGTTTGTGTTCCAGATGATTCTTCAGGGGATTCGAATACATCTCCAGCATTTTGGCGCGGAGGAAGGTCTCGTCCCTGTCGGGAATCAGAATCCTGTCCAGCTGTTTGCGGAGATAGGTTTCGAACTGTATCCTGTCCCGCTGGTCGTAGCTGTCCCGGAAACGCAGGGTTTGGTACAGCATGTCGTAGGCCACGTAGTTGCAGGGATAGAAGCGGTAATGGGCGTAAATCTCCCGGTCGATGACCGCGGCGATGGCCGAATAGAGTTCGTTCCGGTCCATTTTCCCGTCCAGGGCTTTCAGGGCGGGATTGACCGGCGAGGCGATGGTGAAGTGCACGCGCCCCTTGTTCTGCAGGATGCCCGTTTCCATGTTCAGCAGGTCGTCGCGCTTGCTTTTGACGAAGTCGGGCCGGTCGCGCTTGAGCTGAAACTCCTGGGCCTTGAGGTAGTCGCAGGGGTCAAATTCGTAGGAAATGGCCACCGGGACGATGTTGAGCGCCGTGAGGTTGGTCAGGATGTCTTCCGTGCCGCCCATGTTGAGCATTTTCAGGACGGCGTTCTGGGTGAAGTCGTTCGAATCCTTGGCGCGTCCTTCACGCTGGGCAATCCAGACGGATTCGCGGGTGTGCCGGAGGGTGTGATGGATGTAGGCCGAAAGGGTACGGCTGGCTTCCAGCACCTGACGCACGGGGATGTCGCGCTTGACGATGAAGCTGTTGTTGATGCGCACCAGCTGCTTAATCCAGGGGTGTATCAGGAGGTTGTCGCCGATGGCCACCTGCGTCAGTCCGTGTCCGATGTCGTAGAGCAGGACGTTCAGAAAGGCGGCGTCCAGCACGATGTCGCGGTGGTTCGAGATGAACGTGCAGGGCGTGTCCTTCGGCAGGCGGCTCCGTCCGGAAACGGTCAGCGAAAAGGTGCTGTGACGGGCTATCGTCATCACGGCGCTGTAGCTGAACGTGGACTTGAATTCCTCTTTCGTCCTGCACCGGCGCATGTGCTGCGTAAAAGCCTCCCAGTCCACATCCGGCAGGATGTAGTTCACCGCATTGCGGAATCCGGGGGCGGCAATCAATTCGTCGATGGCGGCGCTCACTTCGTCGTCGTTCAGTGGACGAATGTCTTCGAAATCTTGTATAGGCATATTCTGTTCCATAAGTGTTATCCATTTTCAATTATATCGGTCAGTACTTCCCGGAGGCCGGAACCGGCGGCCCGTATCTGCTGCGGGATGAAGCTGGCCGCGGTCATGCCCGGGGTCGTGTTCACCTCCAGCAGGACAGGCTCCCCGTCGCCGGGCGCTCCTCCGGGATGAAGGATGTAGTCGGCCCGGATAAGGCCTCTGGCTCCAATCAGTTCATAGATATTCGCCGTTACCTGCCGAATCCGTCCGGTCAGTTCGCCGGACAGGGGTGCAGGCGTAATCTCCTGCGACTCGCCGCCGTATTTGGCTCCGTAGTCGAAAAACTCGTTGGCCGTGACCACTTCCGTCAGGGGCAGCGTGACGATGTCACCCTTTACCCTGTAGCAGCCGCAGGTCACTTCCCGTCCCGGAATGAAGCGTTCGATGATGACTTCGTCGCCTTCGGCAAACGCTTTCCCGATGGCCGCCGGCATCTGTGCGGCATCCGTTACCTTGCTGATGCCGAAGCTGCTGCCGCTGCTGTTCGGCTTCACGAAGACGGGCAGTCCTCCCAGACGGGCGACGATGGCCTTCACGGTATAGCGTTCTCCCCGCTGCAGGCGCATCGCCGTGGCCACGGAAATCCCCTGGCTGTAGAGGAAGCGGTTGCAGACGAATTTGTTGAAGGTAAGGGCGCTGGCCAGTACGCCGCACGACCGGTAGGGTATCCGGAGCATGTCGAGATAGCCCTGCAGCCGTCCGTCCTCGCCCGGCGTGCCGTGCACCGTGATATAGGCGCAGTCGACGGTCACGGCCTCGCCGCCGCAGGGGAAGCTGAAATCGTTTCTGTTGACGGGCGCCGTCGTTCCGTCCGGCAGCGTGGCCGTCCAGGCGTCCTTTTCCAGCGTCACCCGGTACACGTTGTACCGTTCCGGGTCCATCGCCGCCGACACCGTTTCGGCGCTCCGCAGGGAGACTTCATATTCGGAGGAATAGCCTCCGGCAATAACTGCTATATTCTTTTTCATGATTCACGACTGTTTAAAACATACTGATTCCATTTGTCAATCAACTGCTGCATGTCGGCCGGCAGTGCCGAGTCGAAAAACAGCTCTCTGCCGGTGGCCGGATGCACGAATCCCAGCGTTTGGGCGTGCAGCGCCTGACGGGGACAGACCTCGAAACAGCGCTGTACGAACTGCCGGTATCTGGAGAAGGGCTGCCCCTTCAGAATCCGGTCGCCTCCGTAGCGGGCGTCATTGAAGACGGGATGGCCGAGATGCTTCATGTGTGCCCGGATTTGATGCGTGCGGCCGGTTTCCAGCCGGCATTCGACCAGCGTCACGTAGCCCAGTCGCTGCCGGATTTGGTAATGTGTGACAGCCGGCTTGCCCTGTTCGCCGTCGGGGAAGACGGTCATCTGCAGCCGGTCGTGCGGGTCGCGTCCGATGTTTCCCTCGATGCGCCCGCCTTCGTCCCTGAGAATCCCCCACACCAGGGCCATGTACTGGCGCCGGGTCGTTCTGCGGAAGAATTGCAGGCCGAGGCCGGTTTTGGCTTCCGGCCGCTTGGCGACGACCAGCAGCCCGGACGTGTCCTTGTCGATGCGGTGCACCAGCCCGACGGCCGGGTCGGCGGGGTCAAACTGCGGGTCTTCGCGCAGGTACCACGCCAGCGCATTGACCAGCGTGCCGGTATAGTTTCCGTGTCCGGGATGGACCACCAGTCCGGCCGGCTTGTTCACCACCAGCAAATCTTCGTCTTCATACACAATATCCAGCGGAATGTCTTCGGGCAGGATGTCCATTTCGTAGCGCGGGCGCGACATCACAATCGACACCACATCCAGCGGCTTGATACGGTAGTTGCTTTTCACCGGCGCGCCGTTCACCAGGATGCAGCGGGCTTCGGCCGCCAGCTGGATACGGTTCCGGCTGACGTTCGTCATGCGGTCTATCAGGAACTTGTCGATGCGCAGCAGGGACTGTTTCCGGTCGGCGACATAGCGGAAATGCTCATACTGCGGCGCGAGGTCTTCCTCCCCGTCCTCCGGCAGTCCGTCGAGCAGACACTCGTCTTCCAGCGGGTCTTCTTCCCGTGTTACCCATTCGTTCATCGCGTCAGTCATTCGGTTTCACTGCCGGTTTTCGTCCGCCGGACGGTCCGCCGGCTCCGCACCGGATTCGTCCGAAGCATCTCCTCCTCCGTCGCTGACTTTCAGTACAAGCGCGGCCGAGAGGGGCGCCCTTTCGCCGGGCGTCAGCACCTTTCCGCCCGATTCGACGGCTATGGCCAAATCCCGGTACGTTCCCGGGACATAGCGTATTTCGATGGATGAAAATCCCTGTGCCTGCATGAGGGCATGCGCCTGCCGGAAAGACAGGTCGGCGACGTCCGGAATGGCGCCTTTTTCCACGTCCGTGGCATTGAGCGTGAGGGAAACGATGCGCCCGTCCTTCACCTTGGAGCCGGCGACGGGGAACACGTCCACGATGGCTCCCGGCGCCACGTCCTTCGAGTATATCGAATCGACCACACTGTAGCGCAGTCCGTTGTTTTCGAAGAAGAGGGCGGCTTCCCGGAGCTGCATGCCTTTGACGTCGGGGATGACTACCGCCTTGTTATGGCGCGTGTAGGTGTTCAGCCCTTTCAGCGCCAAAAAGAGGAGTATGCCCGCGACAAGCATGGCCGCTATCAGGTGATAGGCAATCGGCGTACTTAGCCACTGTTCCCGTATGTTCTTTTTATTCTGTAGCATTCAAGGGGCAAAAATAAGAAAATATCAATGGTTGGGGATATAAAAAAGTAAAAATTCTTGGTACAAGAATTTTTACCTTCCGCAAATGTGAATCCACTGAAGCCGTAACCGGCTGTCTGTCCACGGATTATTTGGGATATTCGTCGGAAACCGTCAGTTTGGCTCTTCTCTTGGAGCGGCGCGAGGCAAGAACCCGGCGGCCATTGGCGGTAGACATTCTCAGACGAAACCCGTGTTTGTTTTTTCTCTTGCGGTTCGAGGGTTGAAATGTTCTTTTCATTGTTATTGCTTGTTTATAATTATCCTGTTAATAATTTGTTGAATCGGCTGGCAAAGGTAGCGCATATTTCCATCATAAACAAATTTTTTTTCGGAAGAGGGTGCATTTCGAATGGTCGCATCGTGTTACGCCGTCAGGCGTAGCCTGTGAATAACGCCGGGATTTATCCCAGTCGTGTTCGGAAGATTTTAATTCACAAAGGTTCAGCAATTGTGGCTCATGCGCAAAAGTCCGTGGATGAACCAGCACCGTGACTATCCAAATATTAAGCTGCAACGGTACA
>JAISEZ010000269.1 GCA_031263835.1 Tannerella sp. | reverse complement strand
CTCTGTTTGTAAATAATGGGCTATCTTTGTAGCCGGGAAATGAAAAGATACAGGATGAATCAAATAAAAGAGCTTGTAGAGGCTGTAGTAAAAGGAATACAGGAAAAGAAGGGGAAAAGAATTGCGATGGTAGACTTAACGCAACTCTCCGGCGCCATTTGTGAATATATGATTATTTGTGAGGGAAACAGTTTGAATCAATTGTCGTCGCTGTCCGATTCGGTATGGGACACGGTGCGCACCGACACGGGGGAAAAAACGCTCTCGATGGACGGGGATCGCCGTTCGCCGTGGATTGGCATGGATTACGGTAACGTACTCGTGCATATTTTCCTGCCGGAACAGCGTTCCTTCTATGATCTGGAACACCTGTGGGCCGATTCGAAAATCACGGAAATCCCCGATCCCGAATGACATTGATAAATAGTGACGTATGGAAAATAATAACAACAATATGCCGAAGAACGGCAAGCCGAAACTCCGCTTCAATCCGTATCTGTTATACGGCTTGATTGTCGTCGTGCTGATCGGGCTGTTCATGATGAACGATTTTTCGACCACGAGGGAGGTCGGATGGACGGAATTTCAGCAGTTTGCCAAGGAAGACGTCTTTGAAAAGCTGGTCGTTTACAACCGGAAAAACATGCTGGAGGCCACGGTTAAAAACGATCGGAAACAGCAGATTTTCACCAGGGAAGAAATCGAACAGGTTGGCAACAGCCCGAAAGTATTTGTGAAAATCCCTTCGGCAGACAAGTTTTCCGACTTTTACGACAAGACGGTGGCCGAAAAGCAAATCAGCGCCAAAGTCAGCTACAAGGATGGCGACGACACAATCTGGAATATCCTGTTTTCCGCCTGGCCGATACTGCTGATTATCTTCGTGTGGCTGTTCTTCATGCGGCGGATGGCGGGCGGCGCGGGCGGCCCCGGCAACATTTTCAGCGTGGGCCGTTCGAAGGCGCAGATTTTTGACAAGGACGGACATATCAAGATAACGTTCAAGGACGTGGCCGGTCTGGCAGAGGCGAAACAGGAAATAGAAGAAATCGTTTCCTTCCTGAAGAATCCGGCCAAATACACGGAACTGGGCGGCAAAATCCCGAAAGGCGCCCTGCTGGTAGGCCCTCCGGGTACGGGCAAGACGCTGCTGGCAAAGGCGGTGGCCGGCGAAGCGAATGTGCCTTTCTTTTCCCTGTCCGGCTCCGATTTCGTGGAGATGTTTGTGGGCGTGGGCGCCTCGCGGGTGCGCGACCTGTTCCGGCAGGCCAAGGAGAAATCGCCGTGCATCGTTTTCATTGACGAGATTGACGCCGTAGGCCGCGCCCGTGGAAAAAACGTGAACGTAAACGGGAATGACGAACGCGAAAATACCCTGAACCAGCTGCTGACCGAAATGGACGGGTTCGGGTCGAACAGCGGCGTCATCATTCTGGCCGCCACCAACCGGGCGGACGTGCTGGACAAGGCGCTGCTGCGCGCGGGACGGTTTGACCGCCAGATTCATGTGGAACTGCCGGACCTGAACGAACGGAAAGAGATTTTCGACGTCCATTTGCGTCCAATCAAGATAGACCAGACGGTGGACGCCGAATTTATGGCGCGTCAGACGCCCGGCTTTTCGGGAGCGGATATTGCCAACGTGTGCAACGAAGCCGCCCTGATTGCCGCCCGTAACGGAAAGAATTTTGTTCAGAAGGAAGATTTCATGAATGCGGTTGACCGCATTGTCGGCGGTCTGGAGAAACGCTCCCGAATCACGACGGCCAGGGAACGCCGCAGCATCGCCTTCCACGAAGCCGGACATGCAACGCTCAGCTGGCTGCTCGAGCACGCCAATCCGCTGGTGAAGGTCACCATTGTCCCGCGGGGGAAAGCGCTCGGCGCGGCATGGTACCTGCCCGAAGAACGCCAGATTACGACCCGCGACCAGCTGCTGGACGAGATGTGCGCCACGCTGGGAGGCCGCGCGGCGGAAGAACTTTTCCTCGAAGAAATCTCCACCGGCGCGTCCAACGACCTGGAGCGCGTCACCAAACAGGCCTACGCCATGGTGGTCTATTTCGGCATGAGCGGCAAGTTGCCGAACCTGAACTACTACGACTCGACGGGACAGGACTGGGGCTTTACAAAGCCTTACAGCGAGGAAACCGCCAAACTGATTGACCAGGAAGTGCAGCACATAGTGAGCACACAGTACGAACGCGCCAAATCCATTCTGGCGGAAAATGCGGAGAAACACCATCAGCTGGGAGAACGGCTGCTGGAATCGGAAGTGATTTATTCGGAAGACATGGAGCATATTTTCGGCAAGCGTCCGTGGATTTCGCGTTCTCAGGAAATACTGAACCGCAAGGAGGAGGAAGAACAGAAATCACCGGATGAGAACCCAAAATCCGCCTGAATACCTGAAAACAACGGATATTGAAGAATATAGTTAAACGAACCCTCACCGGAGCCGGTTTTATCGCGGTCATTGTCGCAGCTACCTGCATACATGCCGCCGGCTTTCTGTGCCTGTTTACCCTGATTGCGGGCCTGTGTCTGAACGAGTTTTACGGCCTTGCCGGCGTTACCGGCCGGCAAAAACGGGCGGGTATTGCCGGCGGGATGTACCTCTTCGCCGCCGCCTTTTGCTATGCCGGCGGATATGTACCGAAATGGATATTTATGCCGTATGCGTTTTTCCTCCTGCTCCTGCTGATTGGCGGCCTGTACCGCAAAACGTCCCGGCCGGTGAGCGACTGGGCCATGGCCCTGTTTGCGCAGTTTTATTGCGCCGGACTGCTTTCGTCGCTGAATTTCATCGCGTTCGATTCCGGCGAAGCGGCGTACAGGCCCTTTTATATCCTGCTGATATTTACGTTTATCTGGTTGAACGATACGGGCGCCTACCTGATTGGGCGCAGGTTCGGCAAACGCCGGCTGTTTCCCCGCATTTCCCCGCTCAAGTCGTGGGAAGGCTTTTGGGGCGGGCTGGCGGTCACGCTGGCCGGTGCGCTGATACTGGCACGGTTTATGCCGGAGGCCTTGCCGGCATGGTATCACTGGCCGGCGCTGGCGACGGTTGCAGTGACGTTCGGCACGTGGGGCGATTTGGTGGAGTCGCTGATTAAGCGGACATACGGCGTCAAGGATTCCGGTACGCTGCTGCCCGGACACGGAGGCCTGCTGGACCGGCTGGACAGCATCCTGCTGGCCGCTCCGGCCGTCTGTTTCTATCTGGAGCTGTTTATTCGAAATTGAACGTGAAGACAATCATCCGTGAAGTGGCGCGCGACAGCGCCTGCGAATACTTCCGGTCGTCTTCGCTTGTCAGGTCGTTCCGGTCTTTTTCCAGCACGTCGGCCAGCCCGAAACAGAATTTGATTTCCGGACAGAGTTTGAAAAAAGGCAGGTAAATGTCGCACCCGAACCCGAATTCCACCCCGTAATCGCCCCCCTTGAGCAACAGCGGATTTCCCCGCTTGCGTCCGATGTCGAACGCCGTATATACCCCTCCAATCAGGTAGGGGCGGTAATTGTTCAGCCGGACGGCCGCGTATTTCACGTCCAGCGGGACGAGCAGGTAATTGGAACGGACGGAGGTGAGAAATTTTTCCTTTGAAGTCTCTTCCACAAAGGTGAACTGCTTGTCGCCGAAGTGAACGGTCGGGGAAAGGCGCAGGCTGAAGTAGGGATTGAGGTAGAGGTCGCCGAGTACGCCGACGGAGAATCCCGGCGAATAAGCGGGTATTTCGGCAAACCAGGTTTCGCCGCCGGGCGTTGCGATACCGTTGTTGGTCAGTATCAGGTCTTGCGCGTGCAAACCGATATGGAACCCCAGATGATACCATTTCATGTCTGCATACGGCTGGTTCCTGGGTTTCTGTTTCTGCGCCCATCCTCCTGCCAGCGCGAGAGTGCACAGCGTTGTTATGATGATTAATCGCCTCAATTTGATGTCTGTTTTTCATGTAATAACGGGGGAAGAAAAGAGTTATTGCCGGGGAAGGGCAATAAAAAAGTGGCACGGATGTTTTTTTGTGTACGGAGAAAAGATTATTTTTGCGGACGTTTAATTTTAAAACAGTAACAAATGGCTTACGTAATTAGCGAAGATTGTATTGCATGTGGCACTTGTATTGATGAATGTCCTGTAGGAGCGATTTCCGAAGGCGACATCTATCGCATTGATCCGGAGATATGCAGTGAATGTGGAACGTGTGTGGACGCCTGCCCCACAGGCGCTATTCACCCGGAAGCATAGGAACGGCTTATATGGCGAATGCTCCTTTTTAGGTATGTAGGGGCAGTAGCCGGGTTTCATGCGATTCCCGACAGGCACGAACGCAGCGAACGAACAGAAATGCAAGTTCCCTGCGTTTTTTTT
>JAISEZ010000237.1 GCA_031263835.1 Tannerella sp. | reverse complement strand
GTGGGCTGTAAATAGCTCTGAAAGAGCGAAATCAATAGCACTGGGCAACGCCCTGTGGGGAAAAGGCGCCACCCGTCACCAAGCCCTGCAAGGGCGGAATCAAATCGAATAACCGGATTTCGCCCCGGTGGGGCTTGGTGAATGTGGTGCGTCCTGTTCGTAGGGCGTTGCCCTACGCTATTGATTATCGGGCTTTCAGCCCTTAACCTGATGACATTGGGCTACCCCCTACTAACTACTATCTACTAACTACTAACTACTGATTCGCATTAACCATTAACCGTTAACCGTTAACCATTATCCAAATTGCATCCTGTCCGGCAAAAAACGCACCGGTTTCCGGCAGAACCGTTATCTTTGCAGCCATGTTTGCTTTCCGTACCGGCGGGGCCGTACCGCCGGGCAGAAAGGACGAACCCGTTTATTTACAAATGAAAACTGACATGAAGCAATGGTCTTTTACGGTTATCCTTTTCCTGTCCGCGAGCCTCCCGCACGTGGCGGCGCAGAACGGGAAACTGTACACCGTCAGCGGATACGTCTATGATGCCGCCCCGCGCGAAACGCTGATTGGCGCCAATATCTACGACCGCAGTCTCCGGAAAGGAACGGTCAGCAACAATTACGGTTTCTACAGTCTTTCGCTGCCGCCGGGCGAGGTCGTACTGTCCGTCTCCTACGTGGGCTTCGGGACGCGGGAAACCCGTTTCCGCCTGACGGGCGATACGGTGATTCACTGGCTGATGGAGGCCTCGGAGACGCTGGAGGAAATCGTCGTCGAGGCGCGCCGCGGCGCCCTGTCCGGCGTCGAGAATACGCAGCTGGGAGCGGTGAGCCTGCCGCCGGCGCTGGTCAGGTCCGTACCCGCCATTCTGGGCGAGGTCGATTTGGTCAAGGTGCTGCAGCAGATGCCCGGCGTCTCGGCCGGTACGGAAGGCTTTTCCGGCCTGTACGTCCGCGGCGGCAACAGGGACGAAAACCTCTACCTGATTGACGGCAATCCCGTTTACGACGTCAACCACCTGTTCGGCTTTTTCTCGACCTTCAATACCGACGCCGTCAAAAGCGCCGAGTTCTACAAGGGCAGTTTCCCGGCGCGTTTCGGCGGACGCCTCTCGTCCGTGGTCGACGTCCGCACGAAGGACGGAAACATGCAGGACTATCACGGCTCGTTTACGCTCGGGCTGATTTCTTCCAGAATTCAGCTGGAAGGGCCGCTGGTCAGGGACAAAGCCTCCTTCAGCGTCGCCTTCCGACGGACGTATCTCGACCTGCTCACCACGCCCGCTTTCCTGATAGCCAACTCGCAGATGGAAGATGAAAAGGATTATGGGGGATACCATTTCTACGACCTGAACGCCAAGCTGAATTACAGGTTCTCCGACCGCAGCCGGATGTACCTCAACTGGTATTCGGGCGAAGACGCCTTCAACGTGCGGCAGGAATGGCTGCACCGGTATGAGTGGGACCGGACCGAATCCCTTTCCGCGAACGGCCTCAGGTGGAACTGGGGTAACCGGCTGGCTTCCCTCAACTGGAATTACATCTTCAGCGCGCAACTCTTCGGCAACATGAGCGTCATATACAGCCGCTTCCATTCCCGCATCCGGATGTACGAACGGTCGGAAGAGAAGGAAAACGGCCTGCTTACCGACCAAAGCAGCATGACGATGCACTACAGTTCCGGCATTCGGGACATCGGCTACCGGACGGACTTCGACTATACGCCGCATCCGAACCATTACATCCGCTTCGGGAGCAACTACCTGTTTCACACGTTCCGCCCGGAAGAAAACGGTACGGCGAACTCCTACGGTCATGCCGGCGTCCAGACCGGCGACACCCTCCAGTATCACAACGACAGGGTGCGCGCACACGAATGGGCCGTCTATGCCGAGGACGACGTGACGCTTTCCGGCCGGGTGAAAATCAATGCCGGCCTGCACTTTTCCCTCTTCCACGTCGACGGTCATACCTATACCGGCCTGCAGCCCCGCGTCTCCGCCCGGTTCCTGCTCGGCGAAAGCCTGTCGGTCAAGGCCGCCTGTTCGGGGATGAACCAGTACGTCCACCTGCTGTCCTCCTCCACCGTCAGCCTGCCGACCGACCTGTGGGTGCCCGTGACGAAAAACATCCGCCCGATGTATGCCGGCCAGTTTTCGGCCGGCGCCTACTATAATTTGCACAGGACGTATGACTTTTCGCTCGAAGCCTGGTACAAGACGCTGCACAACGTCATCGAATACCGCGACGGCGTGTCGATGTTCATGCCCTCCGCCGGCTGGCAGCAGCGCGTGGCGACGGGCCGGGGCACGGCTTACGGACTGGAACTGCTCGCGCAGCGGTCGACCGGCAAACTGACGGGATGGGTCGGTTACGGGCTTTCGTGGGTCGACCGGCAGTTTCCCGGCGGCGAAATCAATGACGGGCGCCGCTTTTGGGCGAAGTATGACAACCGTCACAAGGTGAACGTCGTGGCCTGCTACAGGCTGAACGACCGGCTCGAACTGAACGGCAGCTGGACGTATTTCAGCGGCAACCGGATGACGGTCGCCCTCGAGCATTACGAAAAGCCTCCCCTGCTGCCCGGCGAGACGGACGGCAACAGGCAGGGCGCCTCCAGCATCCCCCTCGACGGAATGCCTTATTACAGCTCGCGCAACAATTACCGGATGAGCGACTGTCACCGGCTGGACCTCGGTTTCAACTTCTACCGTCCGAAGAAAAAGGGACGCATGGCCATCTGGAACCTGAGCGTTTACAACGCCTACTGCCGGCTGAATCCGGTGATGGCCCGTCCGGACGGCGACGGGCCGAACGGCGGCGCGCCGCGGAAGGCGGTCATGATTGAGTACAGTCTTTTTCCCCTTATTCCGTCCTTTTCCTATACCTATAAATTTTAATTCTCCGGAGATATGAAAACGAATCCAGTCCTCCCATCCCGTGTACGGATGGCCATTGCCGGCGCGGCGGCGCTGCTGTGGACGGCGTGCGAACGCGAAGTTGACTTTGGCGGTCAGCTGCCCGACTCCAAAATTGCGATTACCGGCTTTGTCGAAGCCGGACAGCCTGTTGCCGTCCGCGTGACGCGCAGCTGGAACCTGGCCGAAAACGCCGGGGATTACACCCTGCGCGACGCGGCGGTGTCGCTCTACCTCAACGGCGCGCTCCAGCCGCCCATGCAGTTCGACGCCGACGCGCCGCTGCCGCAGTATCGCTCGACCTCCGTCGCCCGCGCCGGCGACCGCGTGCGGATAGCCGTCCGCAGGGATGGCTATCCCGAAGCGTCGGCCGAAACGGTCGTTCCGGCGCACGCCCCGCCGATACTCTCCATCGACACGGTGCGCTTCCGCGACGTGAACGGTTCCGACGCCCTGCGTTTCCTGATTCGGATGAAAGACCCTGTCGCCGGACAGCAGGATTATTACCGTCTGGTTGTGGAAGAGCGGTCTACCGTTGACAGTGAGCAGTGGTCTCTCCAGTCCGTCGCATTCAGCTACGACCGGGACGCCGCGCTGAACGAAGGGTTCCGCTCTCCCTCCGGCGACCTGCTGATGAATGAGGCCAGGAATATCTACGGCATCTTCTCCGACGATATCTTTGACGGCGGCGAATATACGCTCAACATCCATTTCCTGCCGCTGTATCCCGGCCCGACCGGAATTCAGTGGCTGCCGGACCCGGACGCGGAATACGGACAGCTTGTCCCCGTCCCGCGGGATACCGTCCTGCAGGTGCATTACGTGTTCAGACTGATAACGCTGTCCTCCTCCGCCTACCTCTACCTGAAATCGCGTTCGCTGTACGAAAGTTACGGCGAGGATGGCGCCCTTTTTGCCGAACCGGCCATCATCCATACGAACGTCACGGGCGGTTTGGGCATTCTGGGCGCCTTCCGGGCGGATTCCGCCGGCGTGGAGATGCCGCCCTGGAATCTTTGAACGGTTGAGTCTTTGAATCTTTGAATCTTTGAATCTTTGAATTTTTGAATCTTTGAATCATAAAAAATCCTGCATCGCCGGTGAGGGAAGAATTATTCCTTAACTTTGCCTCCCGAAAGTTCAAAACAGGAAAGAAAGATATGACGAAAAACGAAAGGAGAAAGGAAACAGTCAGTAACCCGTTTAACAGGAGGCTGCCGTGAGGAAATTCTTTAGCAAATGGCTGTTGCGCCTGCTGGGATGGAAGATCGGCCCTTCGGGAGAAAATATTCCCAAATGCGTGGTTTGTCTGGCGCCGCACACCAGCAATTTCGATTTTCTGGTGGGACAGTTATTCAGTGGGGCGATTGGACGGCGGGCAAGTTTCCTGATCAAAAAGGAATGGTTTTTTCCCCCGCTGGGGCTTCTGTTCAAGACCCTGGGAGGCATTCCCGTGAACCGCAGAAAAAACACGTCCAAAACCGAACAGCTGGCCGGAGAATTTAAGCGGCGCAAGTCGTTCTGGCTGGTAGTTACGCCCGAAGGCACGCGGCGGAAGGTGGACGAATGGAAGCGGGGATTCTACTATATCGCCCTCAAGGCACAGGTGCCCATCCAGATGGCATACATCGACTATGGACGGAAGGAACTGGGCATCGGTACCACGTTTTACCCGACCGGCAACGCCGACGCGGACATCCGGACGATTCGCTCCTACTACAACGGTATGAGAGGACGGCACCGGGATCGCTTCAGCGAACTGTGACACAAATTCATGCGATGATGGAAGAAAAAGACAGCCTGCGTATCGGTATCGTCCAGGCGGACGTGACATGGGAAGACCGCGCCGCCAACCTGGCACACTATGGAGTGCTGCTTCGCCGGATCGCCGGTCAGGCTGACCTGGCCGTTCTGCCGGAACTGTTCACCACCGGCTCGATACGCAATCCGGAACAGGCAGACGCGGCGGACGGCGAAACGGTCGCGGCGTTGAAGCAGTGGGCGGCGGAATGCCGGACAGCCATTGCGGGCAGTTTCATGGCTGCGGAAAATGGAAAGCACTACAACCGCGCATTCTTTGTCACTCCCGGAGGCGACGCCTTTTATGCCGACAAGCGTCACCTTTTCCGCATGGGCGGCGAAGACCGGTGCATCGAAGCCGGCGCGAAACGCCTGACCGTCTCCTGGCGCGGATGGAATATCTGTCCGCTGGTATGTTACGACCTGCGTTTTCCGGTATGGAGCCGCAATGTCGCAAACGGGTACGACCTGCTGCTCTACTCCGCCAACTGGCCTGCCATACGCGGGGACGTGTGGCGGACGCTGCTTCCCGCCAGAGCGCTGGAAAACCAGGCCTACGTCTGCGGCGTCAACCGTACCGGCGTCGATGGCGCGGGACTTGCCTATCACGGCGGTTCGGTCGTCTATTCCCCGCTGGGCGAGAAACTGGCCGACGCCGGCGATACCGGAGAAATACTTCTTACCTGTACCCTGAAAAAAGCCCCCCTCGAATCGCTGCGAACCGGCTTCCCCGTATGGAAAGACGCGGATACGTTCGAGATTTTGTAAGAAAGTGTGCCCCGTCTCGGGATTTATGTGTACGTTTGCAACCAAACTCATCAAGACCAGGGAACGGGCATATAAGGCAGCTTACAATGTACATGTGTTCACCCGCGAAACAAAAGAATATGGATAAGAAATTGAAGAGTGATTATTTGAACAGGATTCAGGCAATAGGAATATTTTTTCTTTGCTGTACATGGATATGCCGGGGACAGGAGGAGATTCACCTTGCCGACCGGCGGGAAATTTTTGTGGATCATTACCTGATCGACAAGCTGGACGGCGTGTTTCTGAAGTTACACGAACCGCGCGATGAAGGGCCTGTATTTTATTTTGACAAGCCTTGGGAAGGCGCTTTTTCAGGATATGTGACGATCATTAAAGACGGTGAACGGTTTTGTGCCTATTACCGGGGCGAACCGGAAGCCGGCAAAGATGGAAATATCGGCGAAGTTACCTGCTATGCCGAATCGAACGACGGTATACACTGGGAAAAGCCAAACCTTAAACTGTATCAAGTGAAAGGGACGTATGATAACAATACCGTTCTGGCAAATAGGCCTCCCTTTTCCCACAATTTTGCCCCGTTTCTGGATACAAATCCCCAAACGCTGTCCGAAGAAAAATACAAGGCTTTGAGCGGCACATCCGACAGCGGGTTAACGGCATGGATTTCTCCGGATGGCATCCACTGGAAAAAGAAGCAGGAAAAAAGTGTGATGGAAAAAGGTGAGTTTGATTCCCAGAATGTATCTTTCTGGTCTGTGCAGGAGCAATGCTATGTCTGTTATTTCCGTACCTGGTCGACCGGATTCTATGACGGTTTTCGCACGGTAAGTAAAGCGACTTCCACAGATTTTATTCACTGGTCAGAACAGAAAGAAATGACATACGGAGATACGCCTCAAGAACATTTATATACGAATCAGACCAGCCCGTATTTCCGTGCGCCGCATATTTCCGTTGCCATTGGCGGACGTTTTATGCCCGGACGCCAGGTGCTCACAGAAGAGCAGGCAGAAAAATTAGATGTTCAATCGGATTACTATAAGGATTGTTCCGATGTTTTCTTCATGACGTCGAGAGGCGGATATGAATATGTCCGTACTTTCATGGAGGCATTTATCCGTCCGGGGATAGGATTGAATAACTGGGTATCCCGGTCAAACTATCCGGCATGTAACGTAGTGCAAACGGGCGAATATGAAATGTCGCTGTATGTCAATCAGGATTATGCACAGCCTGCGGCACATCTGCACAGATATTCCATGCGGCTTGACGGCTTTACCTCTCTTTCGGCACCCTTTTCGGGAGGCGAAATGACTACAAAAAATTTCACTTTCTCAGGAAAACGGCTGGAAATTAATTATTCCACATCAGCAGCGGGAAGTCTGAAATTTGAATTGCAGGATGAACAGGGAACACCCATACCGGGCTATTCTCTGGCCGATGCAGATGAAATTATTGGAAATGAAATTGCACGGACTGTATCGTGGAAAGGCCGGACAGACGTATCTCTGCCGGCTTCACAAAAGGTACGCCTGCGCATTTGGATGAAAGATGCCGATTTGTATTCTGTCCGCTTTGATGATACCGAATAAGCCGGCATTTATAACAGTTGTCCTCATGGGCATGTTCTGTGCGCTTTTTTGCGTTGACGGGATTTGTATAGAAAAATGATATGAAATTTGATAGATTACAGGAAGATGAAAAGACGCAAATTTATAACCATTGCAGGAACGGGTGGCAGTTTGGTATTACCGTCCCTGCTTTTTCCCGGATACACCGGGAAACCGGATAAAACGCCGGGATGCACCGGGGCCGGAAACATCATGTCATCCGCTGTTGCCGATGGACAGGGATATCTGTTTTTGGATGATCACTGGCTTGCCGCCCAGTCGGGTGTATCCCGCCGTTTTCACACAGCCGTAAAGGAGACGGGAAATCCTGTTATCACCAGGCAGACAGATGAAAAAGGGATCGGGCCTTATGTTTTTTTGTGGGCGGAAAAACAATCCCCTTTCACTGCATGGCTTACCACATTCGTAGGGGAAAGCAACGAATATCCGCTTGTTTTCGTCACTTCGGCTGACGGTATTAACTGGAACAGCAAGCGTCAACCAACGGACGTTTTTACAGTTCGGGACGGAAATCAACAGTGTGCTGTTTATCTGTATGATGATAGCGGGAGATATGGCGATTACCGGTATCTGTGTGCTGCAGGGTTTCGCCATACGCCGGATATAAAACGGTATCACTGGCGTTTCGGCCGTTCACGGGACGGGATGCACTGGGAACCTTTCCCTGAAAATCCGGTATGGATGGGTCCCAGTGATGTCTTGAGCCTTATGTGGGACAGGCTGAAAAAGAAGTATGTGGCGTATTACAAAGTTTGGCGTTACGCCGGAACAACACTTGACGGAAAGCCTTTTGTGACGTACGGAGATTTTGACATGGAGATCAAAGGCCATGTATGCCATCTTTTCGGCCATGCTGTTTTTCCAAAGCGGGAAGAAGTGGACGTAAAACTGGAATATGGCGGAGATACAAGCGACGACGGCGGCGGCGGAAGATCCGATGCCAGGTTGCGGACGACCCGTGAAGTTGCATACGCCGAGAGCGATGATTTTTTGCATTGGGAGAATGAACAGGTCGTAGTCGATACACCATTGGATGCACCGCTGGGTGATCAGGGCTACGGTATGAATGTTTGCTGTTACGACAATATGTACATCGGGCTTTACAATCATTTTAATTCGGTCACCGGTTTGATGCAGCCAAAGGTAGTCTGGTCGTATGACGGGATTCATTTTCAGATGAATAAAGATGATTTTTTCCTTACAACCGGTCAATCGGGAGAATGGGATGTCGGTATGATAATCCCCTCATGCCCGGTAGCGGCCAATGATGGCAGAATATATTTGTATTATGGTTCTCAAGGTGTTGATCATACTGTCGTTGATATGAACAAACTTCATGGCGCTATTGGACGTGCATGGTTGAGGCAGGATGGTTTCGCCTCCCTGAAAGGCGGTTGGGTGGAAACCGTACCACTCAGGGTTCAAAGTAAAAAAATGGAAATTAACATGACCGGCGTGATTGGAGTTTCACTGAAAACTCCATCCGGAGAATTAATTGGCGAAACCGTGCTGCGTGGCGATCATTACCGCCTCGTTCCCGATATTGATCTGTCTGCCTGTCTGAATCGGGAGGTTGTCGTGCGTTTGGACTTGAGTAACGGTGAATTATTTTCAATCAGACTGTAAAGAGCAAAAATATGAACAGATTCAACAGAAGAAATTTCCTGGAATGGCTTGCCTTGGCCGGAACCGCCCCAGGATTGTCTCCCGCCGTTTTTTCCTGTACGGGCGAACAAGCCGGAAAAACGAATGTGTCGCCTGTACCGGAGGATTTTACCCTTTCTGCAAGCGACCGGCGTGGGATACAGATATTGCGTGATTTTATTTAAATAGTTAGCATATGAAAAAGTTTATACTGTTAGTAACCCTGTTTCCCTGGCTGTTATCGGCACAGATTCCGGGAGACGGAGGAAGAAAAGCGTCCATGCAATGGCTGGACAGGCTGTCGGCAACGAACAGCGTTACCCTGCGGGCGGCAACCGTTGACAATCTGCCCGATTCCACATATACCTATTATGACGGGGTATTGCACATGAGAGTAAGCATCAAGTACAACGAAGACGGTTGGAGCGTGCTGGAAGAAGGATTTACGGACTTCAACCGCGACGGACTCGTGGACGAAGACGTCAAGGTAGAATATACCTACACCCGCGAAGACGGATACTTCGTACAGGACGGTATTTCCTACCTCAAGCCATTCAACGACGGCGTATGGCATCCGTATGCCAGGGCTGTCACCCGTTATAATGCAAACGGCCAGCCGGTCAGGACATGCTTATACTATTCCCTCGGCAACGGAGAATGGGAATTTAATCAGCTGACGGGCACGGCCGAATACAACGAAAGAGGAAATCCGGCAGTAGTCATGGATTCCATCCCGTTCGGAAACGGACTGAAGGCGATCATGCGGTATGACATGTCCTATGACGGTTTTGACCGTATTGTCGGATATATCCGTTCTGCAGGCGGAGAAACGGAGGGAACATGGACTCCGCGTGAAAAAGTCACAGTCGCATACGAAGGCGCCGACAGGCATACCGAAACCCATTTCATGCCGGGCGGGGACGAATGGGTGCTTGATTACCTGATTGAAACGCTCTACGACGAACATGGCAGCATCATTGCTGAAACGAAAAAACAACCGGACGGAAACGGAGGATACGTGACTGTTTACTCGGACACCTACCGCCAGGTCTATCTGCCGGACGGAACCACATCGTCGATGCTTCCCGAACACAGCCGTTCGTCGGTCGTCTATCCCAATCCTTCAACGGACTGTGTGACGGTATTG
>JAISEZ010000104.1 GCA_031263835.1 Tannerella sp. | reverse complement strand
AAGGCTCAAAGATTCAAAAATACACGGGCGAAAAAGAACAGAAAATCGCCTGATCCGGGGTTCATTCTTTCATCCGGCTGAAAATTGCCTCCGGCAGCAATGTTTCTGTTCGGAATCCGCCCGGATTCTGTCCGGAATCAATGATTCTATTCGGAATCCGCCCGGATTCTGTCCGGAATCAATGATTCTATTCGGAATCCGACCGGATTCTGTCCGGAATCAATGATTCTATTCGGAATCCGCCCGGATTCTGTCCAGAATCAATGATTCTATTCGAAATCCGTTCAGATTCTAACGATTTCCGCCGGAAATGTACCACACTTCATTATACTTTCCACAGTATAACAGCATCTCAAAAAAAGAATTAACCTGATCCGGTGTATTTTCCGGGAAATGGGTTATATTTGCATCGTAAAAAAAAATTGCAGATATGGAAACAATCGAATTCATCAGTTTATTATTAGGCATGATAGCCACTATTACAGGGGGAATATGGGTATTTTTTAAACAGATTAGAAAATACATGACAAACTCCAGGGACGAAATGCGTAATCTCTTTCAGGAGCACAAGATTGATATGAACAACTCATTTCAAGGGTTTAAAGGGGAGATAAATAATCAGTTCCAGAGGTTTAAAGAAGAGATAAATAATCAGTTTCAAGGGTTTAAAGGAGAGATGAGTAATCAGTCCCAGGGGTTTAAAGAAGATATGAATAATATGTTCCGAGAGTTTAAGGAGGATTCAAATACCCGATCTCAAGAATTCAGGCAAGAAATACATGCTGATATTCAGGAACTGAAAAAAGATTTGATAACCCGGATGGATCAATTTGAAACCCGGATGGATGAACGGATGAAACAGTCGGAAACTCGAATGGATGACCGGATGGATCAATCGGAAACCCGAATGGGTGACCGGATGAATCGGATGGAAGGCCACATGGACAGGATGGAAGGCCACATGGGCAGGATGGATGAGCGCATGATTCAGATGGACGTCCGGATGGGGCAAATGGAAACACATTTAATCAAAATTGAAAATAAGGTTGATACGACAAAGATTGATTTGGAGCGCAGGATTGACCGCGTGGAAGGCCATATCGACAGGCTGGAAGGGAAAGTGGATACTATGGCATTTTTATATGGATATCCCAAACCCGTAAAACCCGCGGAAGCGGCTTACGGAATAGCCGAGTAGCTCTTTTTATGCTGACGGTTTATCGCGCATCTGCCGGTACCGGCAAGACCCATACGCTGACGGGGGAATATCTCCGGTTACTGTTTCACGGAACAGACGTTCATTCCCGGATTCTTTCCGTGACATTCACGAACAAAGCCACGGAAGAAATGAAAAACCGCATCATCCGGGAATTGCATGCGCTGGCCTCCGGGCAGCCGTCGGACTACCTCTCTCCTCTGACCGGGCAGTATGGACGGACGGAACCGCAGATTCGCACGCAGGCACGGAAAATCATGATTCGCCTGTTGCACGATTACTCCTCGTTTCACATCAGCACGATTGACCATTTCTTCCAGCAGACCATGCGCGCCTTTATCCGCGAAATCGGTTTGCAGGGCAATTACCGCATCGAGATGGACAAAGACCTTGTCCTGCTGGAATCCATCGACAGCCTCCTGGCCGGGCTGGACAAAAAGGAACACAAACCGCTACTGGAATGGCTGCTGCGATTCAGCGAAGACAAGGTGGAGCGGGGTGAAACCTGGGATATTCGCGCCGAAATCAAGAAACTCAGCGAAGAACTTTTCAAGGAAAAATACAAGGCATACAGCGACGATATAAACCGGGACATTGCCGACAAACAGGCGCTTGGCCGTTACAAAGACACGCTGTATGCGCTGATTCGCGCCACCGAAGCCGAAGCGCGGCAAATCGGCGAGCAGGGAATGGCGGCGCTTTCGCAATACGGTTTACTGCCGTCCGATTTCAAGGGAGGCAGCCGTTCGGCGCTGTTTTTGTTCGAACAGTTAGCCGGGGGAATAATGAAAGAACCGTCCGCCACCTTCCGGAACATGGCCGACCGGGTGGACGCCTGCTATACCAAAACGACGCCGCCCGACAAACGGCAGGCTATCGAAGCCGCCTGGAACGCCGAAGCGGGCGATTGCCTCCGGCGCACGGTCGCCTTTTTCGACCGTCTGACAAACTATTACACCGCCCGCGAGATTACACGCTATTATTACACGCTGGGCATTCTTTCCGATATTTCCCGGCAGGTCAAGCAATGGTGCGAAGAAAAGAACTGCCTGTTGATTGCCGATACGACCGAGTTGCTGAACCGGGTCATCGACGGCAGCGACGTGCCGTTTATCTACGAGAAAACCGGCACGCGCATCGACCATTACATGATTGACGAGTTTCAGGACACCAGCGAGATGCAGTGGCGCAATTTCCGTCCGCTGGTGCGCGAGAGTCTGGCCTACCGGCACGACAACCTGATTGTGGGCGACGTCAAGCAGAGTATTTACCGTTTCCGCAATTCCGACTGGACGCTGCTTGACGAAAAAGTACGGAAGGAATTTACCGCCGGACAAACGAACGAAGAGACGCTGTCGAATAACTGGCGAAGCCACCGGCTCATCGTCGAATTTAACAACACGTTTTTCGCCATCGCGCCGCTCCTGTTGCAACAGCGTTACAATGAAGGACTGAGCGAGTCTGCGCTCAACCCCGAACAGCGCGAACGCTTTGCGAGTAAAATCATTTCGGCCTACAGCCGGAGTTTTTTACAGGTATCGCCGCCCTTCCGGTCGAAAGACGGTCACGTCCGGATTGAGCTGCTGCCGGGCAGCGGCGAGGCCGGCTGGAAGGAAGAAGCGATGCTCCGCCTGCCTTCGGTGATTGAACAGCTGCAGGACGGCGGCTATGCCCTGCGCGACATAGCCATTCTGGTGCGTACCAGAGCGGAAGGGATGCTGGCGGCGGAAACGTTGCTGGCATACAAAAGCGCGCATCCCGATACGCCCTGCCGTTACGACTTCATCTCGGAAGATGCGCTGGAACTGGGCAGTTCGCGGTCTGTCCGGTTCATGGCCGGCATGTTGCGTTACCTGAACCGGCCGGACGACCCTGCGGTGCGCCGGCTGGCACGGATAGCCGGCGTTCTGTTACGCATGGAAACGCAGGCGGCTTCGGAACCGGTTTCGTTTGCCGGGGAGATTCAGGCGGATTTCCAGGCGGAAACGCTCTCCGAACTGCGTAAACTGTCGCACCGTTCGCTGTATGAAATGGCCGAAGGCATTTACCGGCTTTTCGAAGCGGTTTTTCCGGAAAGCGAACAGGTGTTTATTCAGGCCTTTTTAGACCTTGTCGCCGGATATACGGAGAAAGAACCGGCCGATATGGACAGGTTTCTCCAGTGGTGGAAAGAAACCGGACAGCAGACGAAAATTGCCATGCCCGATGCCCAGAACGCCATCCGCATCCTGACGATTCACAAATCGAAAGGATTGGGTTTCAAGGCGGTCATCATTCCGTTCGGCGACTGGGAGGCAGACCAGAAAAGCGGTGCCATCCTCTGGTGTCATCCGCAGGAAGCGCCGTTCAATCAACTGCATCTGGCGCCGGTCGGCTATTCCGGAGCGCTGAACAAAACGCTCTTTGCCGAAGATTATTATCATGAGAAACTGCATGCATACATCGACAACCTGAATGCACTCTATGTGGCGTTTACCCGTGCAAAGGAAGAACTGATTGTCTTCGTGCCCGACGCGGAGGCCCGACCGGCGAAAGCCATGTCCGGACTGATTCGCGACAGCCTCCGGGAGACCGGCATCACAACCGCGGCCGGTGGCGAAGCGTTGCAGTCGTTTGCCGAAGGATTCCGCGCGGACGACCTTTTCGAGTGGGGCGACTGGTGGCATACCCGGCCTGACGGCGCGGTATCCGCGGAAGAAATGCCGGTACGCCGTCTCCCTTCCGTCCTGCCGGACGAGCGGATGCATTTGCGTTTGCATCACAGGGGAGGCTTTTTCGATGACCGGCAGCGACGCTACGGCGTGCTGATGCACGAACTGCTGAGCGGTATCCGAACCGCAGCCGACATTCGTTCTGCCGTGGCGGTCAAAGAGGCCGGCGGTGAAATCAGTAAAGAAGAAGCGGTCGAATGGGTCGACCGCCTGGAGAGACTGTTAAGCAAGCCGGAAGTAAAAAAATGGTTCGACGGTTCCATGCGCGTGCTGAATGAAGCGGAAATCCTGTTCGATAACGGAAAGTCGCGCCGTCCCGACCGGGTTATGATGGCGGATGACTGTATTTATGTGGTTGATTACAAGTCCGGCGAACAGAAAGATGCCCGCTATCGCCGGCAAATAAATAATTATTGCGAACTTATTCGCCGCATGGACTTCAGGCGGGTGAACGGCTATCTCTGGTATGTGGAACTGGATGAAATCGATGAAGTCGTCGCCTGAACATTTTTTATTTTCGGCAAAAAAGAATACTTTTGTGCCATATATTGGAAGAAGCATGAAAGTACATAGAGAAGGAACGGGTTTGCTGTTGTCATTGTTCACTTTTTTGTTTGTCGTCAATCTGACCCTGCATTATACGATAGGCAAAGGATACCTGTTCTATAGTTCCATATCACTGTCGGCTGTGCTGTTTCTGTTGATGCTGAACTTCTTCAGAAGCCCGTTTCGCCGTTTTCCATACGACTCGGAGGGGCTGGTGATTGCGCCGGCCGACGGGACCATTGTTGTCATCGAAGAGGTCATGGAAAACGAATATTTCCATGAGAAACGGCTGCAAATTTCCATTTTCATGTCCGTATTCAACGTCCATGCCAACTGGTTCCCGGTGAACGGCATCGTGCGTCACGTGTCGCATCAGTCAGGCCGTTTCCGGGCGGCTTACCTGCCGAAAAGCAGTACGGAAAACGAACGCTCGACCGTCGTCATCACCACGCGGCACAACGTCGAGGTGCTGACGCGCCAGATAGCCGGCGCCCTTGCACGCCGAATCGTGACCTATGCCAGGGCCGGCGAATTGTGCCACGTAGATGAGCAAATGGGTTTTATCAAATTCGGTTCGCGGGTAGACCTGTTTCTACCGGTCGGGACGGAAGTGCTTGTGGAAATGGACCAGAAAGTGACCGGCAACCGGACGCCTGTTGCGCGCCTGCACAAAATCAATTACGACTATTCCACCCCGCTGTGAAACTGCAAAAACATATACCCAACGCGCTGACATGCGCCAACCTGCTGTGCGGCTGCTACGCCTGTATCCTGGCGCTGAGCGGACATCCGGCCGGCGCGATGGCGGCGATTGTGGCCGCTGCCGGATTCGATTTTGTCGACGGTTTGGCCGCGCGCCTGTTAAATGCCTGCTCGCCTATCGGGAAAGACCTCGACTCGCTGGCGGACGTGGTCAGTTTCGGCGTTGCGCCGGGCATGATGCTGTTCGATTTCCTCGACCGGACGCAGAAAACGGTGGACTGGAGTCATCCCGTCTGCGGAAAACTTTTCCTTGCGGCCGCCTTTGTGATTCCCGTGTTTTCCGCCCTGCGGCTGGCCCGATTCAACAACGACACACGCCAGCAGACGTCATTCATCGGATTGCCCGTGCCGGCGCATGCCCTTTTCTGGGCATCGCTGCTCTGTAGCGTCAGGCCGCCGGCGGCGTACAGCGCTTTTGTCCGGGAATGGTTCGGCGTGGACTGGTCGGGCTGGATGGCGTCCCTTCCACCCGTATGGATGCTGTCGCTGGCCGGATTGCTGGCTGCGGGTTCGTCGCTGCTGCTCGTGGCGAACATTCCGATGTTTTCCCTGAAATTCAAGTCGCTTCGCCTGAAAGACAACCGGCGGCAATACGCCTTGCTGTTACTGACGGCGCTGTGGATAATCCTGTTCGGCATCGGCGGTATCGCGCTTTCCATCATCACCTACGTACTCTTGTCTATTTTTAACAGCCGAAGTTAAGCGGGAATGTGTATCTTTGTAGCGTTCAAACGAGTTATTTATGTTCAAGTTTCTTGTATTTCTGTTCCTTTTTTTCCTGCTTCTGGTTTCATTACTGGGGTTTTCCGTATTGCGCACCGTCAAGAACATTCTTTTCGGAAATCCCAAAAAACGGACGCGGGCACGTTCTTCCGCTTCCTCCGGGCGGCAACGTACGCG
>JAISEZ010000086.1 GCA_031263835.1 Tannerella sp. | reverse complement strand
GCTACCGTCCTGCTTTTCAGTGGCGATCAGGGGGCGGCCGTCAGTTACCGGAGGTCATGCCCCCGGCTATGAAAATTTCGCTCTTTCAGAGCTTTTTCGGCTTAACTTGATGACATTGGGCTGGAGCCTTGCTTCTCCCGACCGGGCCGGGAATGTTAAATGTTTAGGTTTGGCTGTTATTTTTTTGTTTTTGTTTGCAACAGATTAAAAAAATAATTTACCTTTGCCCCGACCATGAATTATGGGCAATTAAAAAACAAAATAAGATGGGTTACAGTACATTATTCATACAGGAAACAGAAAATATAAGGGCATTAAATATTTTTATGTCTTTTAGTTTGCTTGCTGTGAATATTTTGTTACTCTCTCATTTTTTTAACAGGAAGAATCATACGGCTTTTCTTAATTTTCAGACGGACGTACCAGGTTCGGATGCAAGCTATCATATCACCTTTAAAACTGTATTGCCTATGGGGAAGGAACAATAAATCCGTGCAGGTCGTCGGCGCGATGACCAAAGGATGGAGAACGCACGCCGTCCGGTAATTTTTTTAAATAAATAATCTTAACATCAAAAAAAATGTAACATTATGAACAACAATAAAATGAAAAAACGAAATACATTCCGAAAGTTCTGTTTAGCGACATGTATCGGCATGTATACATTGGCACTCTTTGGCCAGGGCAACATCAGGATAAGCGGGACGATCAGCGATACCGACGGACTGCCGCTGCCCGGCGTAAATATCTCCGTAAAAGGAACAACAACCGGCATCGTATCCAACGAGGACGGGAAATACACTATTCAGGCGCCGGGAAGCACAGCTGTCCTGGTATTTTCGTACATCGGCTATACGACGCAGGAAATCAGGGCCGGCAATCAGGCGGTGCTGAATGTCGTCATGCAGGAAAGCAGTCAGGCGCTGGAGGAAGTGGTCGTGGTGGGCTACGGCACGCAGAAGAAGGTGAACCTGTCGGGCGCCGTGTCGACCATCTCGGCCAAGACGCTGGCGAACCGTCCCGTGACCAATGCCAACCTTGCTCTGCAGGGACTGGCGCCGGGCATGAACATCCAGATGTCGGACAGCTATGCCCTTAATGCACCGGGCATTAATATCCGCGGTTTTACGTCCATCAACGGTGGCGACGCGTTCATTCTGGTGGACAATGTGCCGGTGACGGCGTCGGAACTCTCGCGTATCAACCCGGCCGATATTGAAAGCGCCACCGTGCTCAAGGATGCGGCTTCGGCGGCTATCTACGGCGCACGTGCGGCCTTCGGCGTGGTACTGATCACTACCAAGACGGCCAGAAGCGAGAAACTGACCGTCGAGGCCAATGTCAACTACGGTTTCCGGTCGTTCCTGAACTTCCCGGAGATGTCGGACGACATTTATGAATTTATGAAGATACAGAGCATCTTTGCCAACGATCCGGCCCGCTTCTCCGACGAGGAGAAGGCTTACGCCAAGCGCCGCATGGAGGATCCTTCCCTGCCGGCAACGCTTCATCCGGATCAGGCCCTGAACCCGTCGAACAGGGCATCGGGGAAATGGGAGTATTACGCCGTCAGCAAATGGGCGGACATACTGATGAACAGCTCTTCGCCCGTGCAAACGTATGACATGCGGGTGGCGCAGAAGACCGAAAAGCTGTCGTATGCCATAAGCAGCGGATATTACCGGCAGGACGGGATGATGAAAACGCTCAACGACGTCCTCACCCGCTACAACTTCCGCGGCAACGCTAACTACAAGCTGACCCGATGGTGGGATGTGGGTTCCAACATCACCTTCGGGCGGCGCGTTTTCGACTGCGCAACGCTCCTGGACGACAGCTGGAACTACTATCGCGTCATTCAGACCTATCCCAACGTGCCGGTCTATACGCCGGAAGGCTATTATGCGGACAGCTGGGTCGGCTACCTGCATGAAGGGGGAACGACGAAGCGCAATCTGAACGAAACGCAAGTGTCGTTCAATACGACCGTCAACCTGATCGACGACATGTGGTCGGTCAAGGCCGACGCCAACTTCAAGTTTACGGACGACCGGCGGGACACGCAGCAGAAAAGCTACACAACGTCTTCCGGCCCCGGCCAGACAAGCATCTCGGGCAATCCCTACGCGAGCCTGTCGAACGCGTTCGAACGCTACACCGTCTTCAACATCTATACGGACTTTCACCGGACGTTTGCGCAAAAGCATTTCCTGATGGCTATGGCGGGATTCAACCAGGAATACTTCCGCAGCGAGAGTTCGTCGATCTCTGCCGACAATCTGCTCACAAACTCGCTGCTGACCATCCAGCTCACCAGCCCGTCGTCTACCGTAAACAAGTCGCACGGCATCAACACGCTGGCCCTGCGAGGCGTTTTCGCGCGGCTGAACTACATCTACGACAGCAAGTATATCCTTGAGCTGAACGGACGCCGCGACGGCACCTCGCGCTATCAGAAAAGCGACCGCTTCGGGTTCTTTCCCTCCGCCTCGCTGGCCTGGACGCTGTCGAACGAGTCGTTCATGAAAAGCCTCAACGACGCGCTGCGCATCAGCAACCTGAAACTCCGCGGCTCCTACGGCGTACTGGGCAATCAGAACATCGACAACGTCTACTATCCCTACATCGCCACGATGGGTGTTACCTCGGCCATTGGCCCGCTGATCGACAACGCTCAGCCGCTGGCCATCACGCAGCCCGGCGTCGTGTCCGGCGACCTGACCTGGGAAACGGTGCGCACCATCAACGGCGGTATCGACTTGGGACTGCTCAACGGCAAATTCGACCTGTCCTTCGACCGCTTTGTCCGCTACACGGAGGACATGATGACGAAGAGCAAGACGCTGCCCGCCATTTTCGGAGCCGGCGAGCCGCGTACCAACGCCGCCGACCTCAAAACGAACGGATGGGAAGTGAGCGCAGGCTGGCGCGACCAGTTCGCTCTGGCCGGATCGCCCTTCAACTACTCCGCACGCCTGATGATCTCCGACAGCCGGACGTTCATCACCCGCTACGACAATCCCGACAAGGTGCTGAGTGACTATTACGAAGGACAGGAAATCGGCGAAATCTGGGGATATGAAACGCTGGGCTATTTTGCCTCCGATGCGGAAGCTGCCGGATGGGCCGACCAGTCGGCTGTCGGCAACGGACGCCCGTTCCTTGCCGGCGACCTGAAGTTCAAGGACAAAAACAGCGACGGCTTCATCAATCAGGGAAGCAACACGGTGGACGATCCGGGCGACCGGCGAATCATCGGCAACAACCGCAACCGGCTGCCGTATTCCCTCGACCTGAATGCCGACTGGAAAGGATTCGACCTGAGAATCTTCCTGCAGGGCGTCGGCAAGCGCGATGCCTATCCTTCCGAATCGCACAACGGAGAGTTTTTCTGGGGACAGTACAACACGCCCTGGGGAGGCATGATCGAGAAGAACCTGGACAACTGGGACTACAAGGGCGATGCCGGCTATTTCCCGCGCATGAAGCCGGATATTGCCAACAACGGCGAACTGGCCAAGGTGCAGACCAAGTATCTGCAGGACGCTTCGTTTATGCGGGTCAAGAACCTGACGGTCGGCTACACGCTGCCCGAACAGCTGACCGGTAAATGGCGCATCGACCGGCTGCGCGTCTATTTCTCCGGCGAAAACATCTTTACGTTTCATCACATGGAGGTGCCCGGGAACGACCCCGAACGGAACGATAATGTCTATTATCCCTTTATGAAAGTCGTGTCGTTCGGATTGAATATCGGTTTTTAATGTTTAAACAGAAAGGAAATAAAGAAAATGAGAACAATCAAGTTTATTATAATCACAGGGATCGTGTGCGGCCTGACCGCCTGCAATGACAGTTTCATGCAGCAGATTCCCGAAACCGCTATCACGGTAGAAGGCTTTTTCAAGTCCACCGCCGACCTGCAGACGTATGTCAACGGATTCTACAACGATGCCAACCTGTACCAGAGAGGATGGTGGGTAGACGATCAGTCCGACAACGTCACCATCTGGACCGAGGACAATGACATGTACCGCTGGCTGCTCAACGACCAGCGTACGCCCGAGAACGCCGGCGGCTGGGACAACTGGGGCAGCCTCCGGAGTGTCAATGTGATGCTTGCCAATCTGGATCGTGTGGAAGGAAACGAAGCCGACATCAATCATTATGCCGGCATTGCGCGTTACTTCCGTGCATGGTTCTATATCAACAAGGTACAGGCTTATTCGGACGTCCCCTGGATCGACCGGCCGCTGAGCACGACCGACGCGCTGCTGTATGAGACGCAGACGCCGCGTGCCGAAGTCGTGCAGCACATACTCGAAGACCTCGATTATGCAGTTACCTGGATCAAGACCGACATGAACGACAAAACGCGCATACATCAGTATTGCGCCCTGGCGCTGCTGTCGCGTTTCGCGCTCTACGAAGGCACGTACCGCAAGTATCACCCCGAACTGAACCTCGCTTCCACCGCCAGCGAACTGCTGCAAAAGTCCGTCGCCGCCTCCGAAGCCCTCATGAACAGTGACGTATTCGACATCACGGGCGCCGGCACGACCGACCTGAGCGGCGAAACCGTGCCGGGCGTAACAGGCGCCGAAGGCTTCCGCAACCTGTTCGTGGTACTGGACCTGTCGCCCAACAAGGAGATTATCAACTGGCGGCGGAGCGATGTGGACCGGACGGCCGGCTATGTCCTTAACCCTGCCGACCGCCTGATGGCGAATTCACGGAACTTCTATTCGCTGAGCCGCAGCCTGCAGGAGAGTTTCCTGACGAAGGAGGGCAAGCCCTATTCTACCGTAGCGGGGTATACGA